>NZ_JBHYWP010000079.1:0-37494 GCF_042751845.1 Streptomyces sp. NPDC059398
TCACCCTCTCGGGCTTTCCTCCGGGCTTTTCCCTTCGGTCTTGCGTTTCCGACTCTATCAGACTCTTTCGTGTCCGATTCCCGGCCGGCCGGGTGATTTCCAGTTCCACGCTTTCGCGTTTCCCTTTCCGGCGATTCCGACTTTATCAGAAGCATTTCGGCCGACCTAATCGGCTTCTTGATTCGGATTCGTCGAGTGGCTCTGCGAGAAATTTGATTTCCGCGAGCGAGATAAACAGTAACTGCTGGGCCCGATCTTGTCTAACTCGGGGCAACCGTTCTAACCTACCTCCCCACTCGAACCGTGTCAACGGTTTTTGTGGGCAGACGAGACACTAGCAGCTCAGCAGGGTCGGACGCACATCGCGCCGGCGACCTGACCGGTGCGGTTCGTCAGCCGAAGACCGACGGTGGCGTTTCCAGGTGTTCCAGCTCGATGCCGGGGGCCGCGAGGACCACGTCGCCGGCGATGTGGACCGTGTGCTGCTCACCGGTGTCCAGGGCGCTGACCTGGTATTCGTCCACCATCAGGGGCCCGTTGTCAGTGGCGTGCGCTTCACTCTTCAGCAGCGCCCAGGACTGGTCGACGGTTCGGGGGGCCAGGACCGGGTCGGTGAAGGCGACCAGACGGACGCGAGTAGCGGAGGAAGCGGGGGTGAGACCGAGCAGGCGGGCGGTGGCGACAAGGAAGGCGGGGGACGTACCGGTGAAGGCATGGGCGGGGGCATTGCCTTCGGTGGCATGAACCCCCGTGGGGTCGGATCTGACCCAGGTGACGCCCTCGATGGCCGCGCCGCGAACCTGCCAGCTCGCGGTGTGGAGTTCGAGGCGGATGGGGCGGCCGAGTTCGTCGATGGCCAGGTCGACGGAGCCTCTGTGGTCGCCCGAGGGGGCGGTGGTCTGAGAGACGTAGCGCCAGCCGGAGGGGCCTGGCGCGCAGTGGAAGTGTTCTTCACCGAGGGGGGTGTGGTCGTGCAGATCGTGGAGCGAATAACGGCCGCGGGGCATGGGGTCCTTAAGGTCCTTCCGGAGCCGGTACGGGGCAGGCCCCCGACACGGGGGTGCGGGGGCCTGCCTGGTACCTACTGCTTCTGCGGTGCCGGCTGCTGACGGTGCGACGCGGTGCGCACCAGCGGCACTGGCTGCGTCAGTAGCGGTAGTGGTCCGGCTTGTACGGGCCTTCGACCTCGACACCGATGTACGCGGCCTGCTCAGGGCGGAGCGTCGTGAGCTTCACCCCGAGGGCGTCGAGGTGGAGCCGGGCGACCTTCTCGTCCAGGTGCTTGGGGAGCACATACACGTCGGTCGGGTACTCGGCGGGCTTGGTGAACAGCTCGATCTGGGCCAGCGTCTGGTCCGCGAACGAGTTCGACATCACGAACGACGGGTGGCCCGTCGCGTTGCCCAGGTTCAGCAGGCGGCCCTCGGAGAGGATGATCAGGACCTTGCCGTCAGCGAACGTCCAGGTGTGGACCTGCGGCTTGACCTCGTCGCGCACGATGCCGGGGATCTTCGCCAGGCCGGCCATGTCGATCTCGTTGTCGAAGTGGCCGATGTTCCCCACGATGGCCTGGTGCTTCATCTTGGCCATGTCGGCGGCCATGATGATGTCCTTGTTACCCGTGGTGGTCACGAAGATGTCCGCGACCGAGATCACGTCGTCCAGCGTCGAGACCTGGAAGCCGTCCATCGCCGCCTGCAGCGCGCAGATCGGGTCGATCTCGGTGATGATCACGCGGGCGCCCTGGCCACGCAGCGACTCCGCGCACCCCTTGCCCACATCGCCGTAACCGCAGACGACGGCGACCTTGCCGCCGATCAGGACGTCGGTGGCGCGGTTGATGCCGTCGATCAGCGAGTGGCGGCAGCCGTACTTGTTGTCGAACTTCGATTTGGTGACGGCGTCGTTGACGTTGATCGCCGGGAACAGGAGGGTGCCGTCGCGGTGCATCTCGTACAGCCGGTGCACACCGGTCGTGGTCTCCTCGGTGACACCGCGGATCTCGGACGACAGCTGCGTCCACTTCTTCGGGTTCTCGCCGAGGGTGCGGTTGAGGAGTTTGAGGATGTAGCTGTACTCCTCGCTGTCCGCGGTCGCCGGGTCCGGGGCCGCGCCGGCCTTCTCGAACTCGACGCCCTTGTGTACGAGGAGGGTGGCGTCACCGCCGTCGTCGAGGATCATGTTCGGGCCGCCGGTCGGGGTGTTCGGCCAGGTCAGCGCCTGCTCCGTGCACCACCAGTACTCCTCCAGGCTCTCGCCCTTCCAGGCGAAGACCGGCACGCCCGCCGGCGCTTCCGGGGTGCCCTTCGGGCCGACCGCGATGGCCGCGGCCGCGTGGTCCTGGGTGGAGAAGATGTTGCAGGACGCCCAGCGCACCTGAGCGCCGAGAGCGACCAGCGTCTCGATCAGCACGGCCGTCTGCACCGTCATGTGCAGAGAACCGGTGACCCGCGCACCGGCCAGCGGCTGGGCCGCGGCGTACTCCTTGCGGATCGACATCAGGCCCGGCATCTCGTGCTCGGCGAGAGTGATCTCCTTGCGCCCGAACTCGGCCAGCGAAAGATCCGCGACCTTGAAGTCCAGGGTGATGGCGTCGGTCGTCATACGAGCTGCTCCTCGGAAGGTTGGTCGAGGGTGTATGGGCTGGATGCTGCGGCGACGGGCGGAAAGGCACACGAATGCCCGAGCGCTCGCGGCGCAGTCCGTCGGAGGCCCTCTCTCCCTCGGCCGGTCCGCGGAACGGACCGCCCGACCGCCATCAGCAGCGACGTCTGGCTCCCGTCGAATCTACACCGATCGGCCCAGCAGCCCCCAGCCCGCCGTGGGTACCGGCCGGATTCCGGCCGGATTCCAGCCCGGTAGGGGCTGGGGCGCGGTCCGGTTCCGTACCTCGGACGGCGCCCGTGGCGGGGTGGGTGGGGTGGTGCTCGGCCGGGTTGGGCCGCGCGGCCACTGGTGGCTCGGGTCAGTGGTGCGGCACGGGTGACGGGCCACCCGGTGTGGCCTTCGGGTCTGCGCCCGCGGTGGCCTCGGCGTCGCTGTAGATGTCCGGTTCCAGATAGATCACCCGGGCGATGGGGACGGCTTCGCGGATACGGGCCTCGGCGGCGTTGATCGCGCGGGCCACTTCCGCCGCCGTGTCGTCGTGCTGGACCGCGATCTTGGCGGCCACCAGCAGCTCCTCGGGACCGAGGTGCAGCGTACGCATGTGGATCACGGAGGTGACGGTGTCATGGTCGACGATGGCTTCCTTGATCTTGTCGACCTCCGCCGTGCCCGCGGCCTCACCGAGCAGCAGGGACTTCGTCTCCGCTGCCAGGACGATCGCGATCAGGATGAGCAGGGTACCGATGCAGAGCGTGCCGATGCCGTCCCAGACGCCGTTGCCCGTCGTCACGGCCAGCCCGACGCCCACCAGTGCGAGGGCCAGACCGATCAGCGCGCCGAAGTCCTCCAGCAGCACCACGGGAAGCTCGGGGGCCTTGGCGCGGCGGATGAACTGCGCCCATGAGAGCGTGCCGCGCGTCTGGTTGGACTCCTTGATCGCCGTACGGAAGGAGTAGCCCTCCGCGATGATCGCGAAGACCAGGACGCCGACCGGCCAGTACCAGTTGTCCAGGGAGTGCGGATGCTTGACCTTCTCGTACCCCTCGTAGACGGCGAACATCCCGCCGACCGAGAAGAGCACGATCGAGACGAGGAAGGCGTAGATGTAGCGCTCGCGGCCGTAGCCGAAGGGGTGTTGCGGGGTTGCCTCGCGCTGGGCCTTCTTGCCGCCGAGGAGCAGCAGGCCCTGGTTGCCCGAGTCGGCGAGTGAGTGGACGCTCTCTGCGAGCATCGACGACGAGCCACTGAAGAGGAACGCCACGAACTTCGCTGCCGCGATCGAGAGGTTGGCGCCGAGCGCCGCCACGATCGCCTTGGTTCCACCTGACGCACTCATGGGTGGACGTGTTCCCTTCGTCGGTGCCGCGGCGTGGGTGCCGCTATTCGGCCGCACATTGTTGCATCAGGCCACAACGGTGGCGCGGAAGACCGTCCCTGCCCCGGTCAGGGTGACGGTCTCGCCCGCGGGGACGAACACCGACTGCCCTGGTGCCAGGACGAGTTCACCCGCGTGGGGAGCGCCGGCGGTGCAGAGCAGGATCTGTGCGGTGCCCGCGGGGAGCCGTAGGGGCCGGGCGTCCTCGGGGCGTACGTAGCGCGAGAGCCGGAACTCGTCGATCGGTGTCTCGTACAGCTCCTCGCCGTCCGGGGCCGCTTCCGGGCGCAGGACGGCGGGTTCGGCCGCCTCGAAGCGGACGACCCGGAGCAGTTCGGGAACGTCGACGTGTTTCGGGGTCAGACCACAGCGGAGCACATTGTCGGAGTTCGCCATGATTTCGACACCGAGGCCGTCGAGGTACGCGTGCGGAATGCCGGCGCCGAGGAACAGTGCTTCGCCCGGCTGGAGTTGTACGTGGTTGAGCAGCATCGCGGCGATGACGCCCGGGTCGCCGGGGAAGTGGTGGGCGAGCGAGGCGTACGGGGTGTAGGGGCCGCCGAGGCGTTCGGCCGCGGCGGCGGCCTCGGTGACCGTGGCCGCCATCTCGGCCGGGTCCGCCGACAGGATGGCCGTCAGGACCTCGCGCAGCGCCGCCTCCTCGGGGTGCGCGCGCAGGATGTCCACGTACGGCTTGAGGGAGTCCACGTCGAGGGCGGCGAGCAGGTCGGCCGATTCGGCGGGGGCCCGGAATCCGCAGAGGCCGTCGAAGGGCGTCAGCGCGCAGATGAGTTCGGGTTTGTGGTTGGCGTCCTTGTAGTTGCGGTGCGGGGCGTCGATGGGGATGCCCCGGCGCTCCTCCGCCGCGAATCCCTCCTCCGCCTGGGCGAGATCGGGGTGGACCTGGAGGGAGAGAGGGGCTCCGGCGGCGAGGACTTTGAGCAGGAAGGGCAGTCGCGGGCCGAACTTCGCCACCGCCGGTGCGCCCAGCTCGGCCTCGGGGGCCGCGTCGATGACGGCCGAAAGCGCCTGGTCTCCGCCGCCGCGGTCGATACGGGAGGGGGCTCCGGGGTGCGCGCCGAGCCACATCTCGGCCTGCGGTTCGCCGGTGGGCTCGGTGCCGGTGAGGGCCGGGATGGCGGTGGTCGAACCCCAGGCGTAGGGGCGCACGGTGTTGGCGAGGCGGTCCATGAGGCTACTTTCCGGGCTGCTGGGTCGGCTTCGGGGCGGGTCCCGCGCGGCTGGGTGGGTCGCGGGGCGGGGCTGGTCGCGGGGCGGGGCTGGTCGCGGGGCGGACGTGATGGTTTGCGGTGAGGTGGGGCGGTACGGGGGTGGTGATGCGCGGTGGTGCTGCGTGATGTGCAACGCGGGGTGGTGCGGTGCGGCGGGCTCTCGTACCGGCGTGCGCCCGGGAACGGGACGGGGTGGGGTGGGCGGTCGGTCGGCGGTCGGCGGTCGGCGGTCGGCGGTCGGCGGTCGGCGGTCGGCGGTCGGCGGTCGGCGGTCGGACCGTGGTGTCAGACCGTGGCGAGAGCGGTGTAGGCGGCGGCGAAGTCGGTGACTGCCAGGAGTTCGGCGAGGCATTCCAGCTCGCTGCCCTCCTCCGGTTCGAGCTCGCTGATCGGGGTGTCCTGGGCGAGGGCGATCTCGCGGGCCGCCGGGGCCGCGGTGAGGCCGCCGGCCGGGCGGTCGCGGAGGAGCACCACACGGGCGTGCAGCGCCTGCGGGTCGTCCACCCGGTCACGGAAGAAGTCGTCCGGGTCGGCGTCGCCCGCGAAGGGGCCGACGAGCAGCGCACCGTGCGCGGGCAGCGCCTCGGGCAGTTCGGCGGCGAGAGCGGGCCTGCCCGCCAGCTCGGTCAGTACGGCGGCGAAGCGGCGGCCGACGGAGGCCGCTGCGGTGCCTTCGGTCCAGACGAGCGGGAGGGAGTCGGCGAGCTCCGAGGCCAGGGTCTTGGCCGGGTTGCTGTAGGTGGCGATGGCCGGACCGCAGCGTTCCGCCGTGCTGTCCAGGCGGTCGGCCACCTGTTGCAGCGTCTCGGGCGGTGCGCCGACCAGGCCGACCCGGTCGAGCAGGACCAGCAGTGGGGTGAGGAGCGCCCACAGGGCTCCGGGGCCGACGTCGGTGAACGGGACCTCGGCCTCCTCCTCGTACGGTGCCTCGGCCATCGGTACGACGAGGCCGTGCGCACCATTGACCGCTTCGGTCAGCGGCGAGCGGCGCGGGGCGACACCGACGACGGTGCAGCCACGCCGGTATGCCTGTTCGGCCAGCAGCGAGAGGCCGGGCTCGGTGCCGTCGGCGGTGGCGATGAGCAGCAGGTCGACGGAGCCGGCCCAGCCGGGCAGCGCCCAGCGCAGTGCGCCGGCGGCGGGGGCCACGCCGGTGGGGCGCAGCCGGGTGACCGGGGCCGCCCCGCCCGCCAGGGCGGTGAGCAGATCGGCCACACCGGTCGCGGCGGCGCCGGACCCGGCGACGAGTACGGCGCGGGGCCGCCCTTCCGGCCGCAGGTCGCCGAGGCCGGCCTCGGCCGCGTGCCGGGCGGCGGTACGGACGCGGGCTCCGGCCTCGGCTGCGCCGCGGAGCAGGCCGCGTCGGTCGGCTCGGGCCAGGGCCTCGGGGGCATCGAGCAACGACTCGTCGAGCATCGGGGGTGCCTCTCCGATTCCCCTTGCGGGTGCGGGTGCGTACGGATACGGGTGCGTGCTGGGGGCGGCGCCGGTGCTGGGTGCTACGCCGTGGCTGCGGCGCGACAGTGCGCGGCTGTCGTGCGGCGCCGGGGCCCGGGGCGCGCTGTCCTACGCGGGTCGGCGGGCCTCGTCGACGAGCAGGACCGGGATACCGTCGCGGACGGGGTACGCGAGGCCGCACTCCTTGCCCGTACAGATCAGTTCCGGGTTCTCATCGGCCGCCGACTGGTCGTTGAGCGGGGAGTGGCAGACCGGGCAGGCGAGGATCTCCAGGAGACCGGCTTCGAGCGGCATGGGGGTGGTCCCTTCGAACATACGGTTTGGGCCAGGTCAGCGTACCGCCGGGGCGGGGCGGGTGCGGGGCA
Source organism: Streptomyces sp. NPDC059398 (assembly GCF_042751845.1). Classification (NCBI taxonomy): domain Bacteria; kingdom Bacillati; phylum Actinomycetota; class Actinomycetes; order Kitasatosporales; family Streptomycetaceae; genus Streptomyces; species Streptomyces sp. NPDC059398. The sequence goes on from NZ_JBHYWP010000079.1 coordinate 7,038, forward strand.
TCGGGACGGTTCGGGCGGGGCCGGAGGAACGGGTGGGGTCCAGCGGAACAGACCGGGCCGGGCGAACGGGCCGGGCCGGGCCGGGCCGGGCCGTTGAAGGCCAGGCCCGTCAGCCGGGTTTCTCAGCCGTGTGCCTCAGCCGGGCCCCTCACTCCGTGGGCCAGTCCCGTCAGCCGGTGCCACCAGCCGGTCCCTTCAGCCCGTCCGCCCCTCTCATCGGCCAGTCCCGTCAGCCGGTTCCGCGTACCAGACGGAGAACCTCGTCCCGGACTCCGGCCATCGTCGCCTCTTCACGCGCCTCCACGTTCAGCCTCAGCAGCGGCTCGGTGTTGGACGGGCGGAGGTTGAACCACCAGTCGGCGGAGGTCACCGTCAGACCGTCCAGGCTGTCCGTCGTGACGCCCTCGCGGTGCTCGTACGCCTCCCGTACCAGCGCCGCGCTGGCTGCCTGGTCGGCGACCTCGGAGTTGATCTCGCCCGAACCGGTGTAGCGGTCGTACGGAGCGACCAGTTCCGAGAGGGTGCCCGGCTGGTTGCCGAGGGCGGCCAGGACGTGGAGCGCCGCGAGCATTCCGGTGTCGGCGTTCCAGAACTCCCGGAAGTAGTAGTGCGCCGAGTGCTCACCGCCGAAGATCGCCCCGGTCGTGGCCATCTCCTGCTTGATGAAGGAGTGCCCCACCCGGGTGCGTACGGGGGTGCCGCCGTGCTCCCGTACGACCTCGGGGACCGACCAGGAGGTGATCAGGTTGTGGATGACCGTGCCGCCGGGGTGCGCCGCCAGTTCGCGGGCAGCGACCAGTGCCGTGATGGCGGACGGTGAGACGCCCTCGCCGCGCTCGTCGATGACGAAGCAGCGGTCCGCGTCGCCGTCGAAGGCCAGGCCGAGGTCCGCGCCGGTCTCGCGGACCTTCGCCTGGAGGTCCACGAGGTTGGCCGGGTCCAGCGGGTTGGCCTCGTGGTGGGGGAAGGTCCCGTCCAGCTCGAAGTAGAGGGGGACCACTTCGAGCGGGAGCGGGGCGAGCACCGTGGGGACCGTGTGGCCGCCCATGCCGTTTCCCGCGTCCACCACGACCTTCAGCGGGCGGATCGCCGAGAGGTCGACCAGGGAGAGCAGGTGGGCCGCGTACTCCTTCAACGTGTCACGCTCGGTGACGGTTCCCGATGCCGGTACGGGTTCGGGGGCGCCCGTGGCGGACCAGGTCTCGACGAGCGTACGGATCTCCGCGAGGCCCGTGTCCTGACCGACCGGTGAGGCTCCGGCCCGGCACATCTTGATGCCGTTGTACCGGGCCGGGTTGTGCGAGGCCGTGAACATCGCTCCCGGCAGGTCGAATTGGCCGGAAGCGAAGTACAACTGGTCGGTCGAGCAGAGGCCGATGAGGGTGACGTCTGCGCCGCGGGCGGCCGCGCCGCGCGCGAAGGCCCCGGCGAGGCCGGGCGACGACGGGCGCATGTCATGGCCGACGACGATCGCCGAGGCGTCCGTCACCTGCACAAAGGCGGCACCGAACAGCTCGGCGAGCGATTCGTCCCACTGGTCGGGTACGACCCCTCGCACGTCGTACGCCTTCACGACCTGTGACAAATCGACAGCACCAGCCACGTCGGTCCTCCTGATATCCGCTCTGTCCGCTACGGGTCCATCAAACTACCTGGAGGAATCGGCACTCTTCGCGCACCGGAGCCGATAGTGGCGGTATGCCGGAGCCGGTGGCGTCCAGGTGCCGGAGCCGGTGGCGTCCGCTCAGGCCCGCACCGCGGAAGCGGTCCCTCACGGCAGCATCCAGCCCAGGAGCGCCGTACTCTGCGCCGTCACGATCAGGCACATCACAAGGAGCAGCCCCAGGCTCCACGGCAGCACCCTGCGCAGCAGATCGCCCTCCTGTCCCTTCAGGCCCACCGCCGCACACGCGATCGTCAGATTCTGCGGGGAGATCATCTTGCCCAGGACTCCGCCCGAGCTGTTGGCGGCCGCCAGCAGCTGCGGGGAGAGTCCGGACTCATGGGCGGCGGAGACCTGGAGTGCGCCGAAGAGCGCGTTGGACGAGGTGTCGGATCCCGAGACCGCGACCCCGAACCAGCCGAGCACGGGTGAGAGAAAGGCCAGTCCGGCACCCGCGGCGGCGACGAAGTGGCCGATGGTGGCGGCCTGTCCGGAGAGGTTCATGACGTAGGCGAGAGCGAGTACGGAGGTGACCGTGAGGATCGCGTACCGCAGTTCGTGCACGGTCGCCGCCCATTCGCGGAGCGCGGCGCCCGCCCGTACGCCGATGACCGCCGCCGTGAACACCCCCGCGAACAGGACCAGTGTCCCGCCGGTCGAGAGGAGCGGGAGCGAGAAGGCGTTGCCCGGCACCGGTGTGCCGCCAGGACCCGCGACATCGAGGAACGGCCAGTCGAAGAGCCGGGTCGCCCCGTCGAACAGCCGCTTCACGGGCGGGATCTGGGCGAGCGAGAAGACCACGACGATCAGCGCGTACGGGGCGTAGGCGCGTACCACTTCGCGCCGCGGGTCGGCCTCGTCCAGGTCCTCGCTGCGTTCGCCGGTGAGCACGGCGGCCCGCACCGGTTCCGCGACGGGCCTGCGGGCGCCGGGCACCGCCATCAGAGCCGCGGCGCCGGTCAGCGCGGCCAGGATGTCGGCGAGCTGGACGGAGACGAAGTTGGACGCGGCGAACTGCGCGGCCGCGAAGGCCACTCCGCAGACGAGCGCGGGCGCCCAGGTCTCGCGGAGTCCGCGCCGGCCGTCCACGATGACCACGAGCAGCAGCGGTACGACGAGGGCGAGCAGCGGGGTCTGCCGGCCGACGACCGAGGCGACCGTGTGCAGCGGCACTCCGCTGACCTGTGCGAGCGTCACCACGGGGGTTCCCATGGCGCCGAAGGCGACCGGCGCGGTGTTGGCGACGAGCGCGACGACCGCGGCACGCGCCGGAACGAAGCCGAGCGCGACCAGCATGACCGCGCAGATCGCCACCGGAGCCCCGAATCCGGCGAGCGCTTCGAGCAGCGCGCCGAAGCAGAACCCGATGACGAGGGCCTGGATGCGCGGGTCGTCGGAGAACCGGCCGAAGGAGCGCCGCAGGATGTCGAAGTGCCGGGTGCGGACCGTCATCCGGTACACCCAGAGGGCGTTGACGACGATCCACAGGATGGGAAAGAGGCCGAAGAGCGCCCCCTGCGCGCCCGATGACAGGGCCTGGCCCAGCGGCATGCCGTACGCGAACAGGGCGACCAGGACGGCGACGGCCAGCCCGGCCGGGCCTGCCCAGTGGGCTCTCATCCGTACGGCGCCCAGCAGCACCAGGACGGTGAGCAGCGACAGAGCGGCGACGAGTGCGGACAGGGCGAGTGAATCGGCTACGGGTTCCAGCGGCTGCACAAACACGGGGCCTCGATCCTCGCGGGTGGAGGAATGCTCATGTTCATGGCAACCGGAAGTCAATGCTCCGGACCGGACGCTCCGGACGGCATGCGGAGCGTGCGGGAACGTGCCCTGTGCACGAACTCCGGGAACACTCGCCGGTGTCAGGACTCCGGGGAGCGCAGTACGCGGAGGTGGCCCCTTCGGCCGCTCTCGGCCGGGCCGGCCTGGCGCATGCCGCCGCCCGGCTCGGGTGCGCGCTCATGCGGCCGGGCGGCTTCCCGTACGGCGTTGGCGAGCGCTTCGAGATCGTCACCGCTGGGCCTGGCGGGGGCCGAGCCGTCGGTGAGGCGGACGACCTCCCAGCCGCGCGGGGCGGTCAGCCGCTCGCCGTGCTCGGCGCACAGGTCGTAGCAGTGGGGCTCAGCGTAAGTCGCGAGCGGACCGAGGACCGCGGTCGAGTCGGCGTAGACGTACGTCAGCGTCGCGACGGCGGGGCGGCCGCACGCGGTGCGAGAACAGCGACGTACAGGGCTCACGGTATTGGACGGTACCGCACTCTTGAGCGGGCCGCGACGACTCGCCCCGGCGTCACCCCACCGTGTCGTGGCGCGGAGGCCGCCCCGTCCGGGCCGGGGCAACTCGCTTGACCTGCACGGGTACAGGCGCATACAGCGAGTGACGAATCGAATCCAGTCATTCCTCCGTCGATATCCAGTCAACCGACGTGAGATCACCGATCGAAAGCAGCGGAGCCGCCGGTCGCGAACTTGTCCGGAATGTTCATTCCGCGACATGACGGCCCTGCTGCCGCCGTCGGCCTCGCCGTACCGTACGGAGAGCTACCCTGCGTCAGTGATGGACAGCTCACTACCGCCCCAGCCCGCGGACCCCAGACCGCGCCGACGCGACCGGCACGGCAGGGGGATGCGCGGGCCCGTGGCACCTCCGCAGGTTCCGCTCTCGGCCAGTCGCGGGGACTCCTTCCGTGATCTTGTGGCGGACTCCGTTGAGCGCCTGGAACGGCGCTGGCCCCAACTCTCCGAAGTCGACTTCCTGGTGCTCGACGTCCCACGCGTCGAGGGCGCGGGGGCTGCCGGAAGTGCCGACGAGTGGCCGGGCGAGACCTCCGTACCGCTCGGCAGCGCGGTCTCCGCGGAGAAGGACCGGCCCGCGCGGATCGTCGTCTACCGGCGCCCCGTCGAGATCCGCACCAAGAACCGCGACGAGCGGGCGCTGCTGGTGCACGAGGTCGTCGTGGAGCAGGTCGCCGAACTGCTCGGCCTGGCGCCGGAGTCGGTGGATCCGCGGTACGGACAGGACTGAATAGGACTGAACAGGACTGAACAGTGCTGAACAGGACTGAGCCCGGCGGTCCGCCCGCCGGGCCTGCTTCCTGTTCCGCGTCTTCCGCGTCCGCTTCCCTTTCCGGTCCGCGGCCGTTTCTGATCCGCTTGCCGTTTCTGATCCGAGGCCGTCAGACGTCAGCCGTCAGTCGTCCAGCAGCGACAGGTCCTCCCGGGCCCGCGGCACCGAGACCGTCCCCCGGTCGTCGGGGAGCGTCTGCACCGTGAACATCGGGACGCCGTCCTGCGGGAGTTCGAGCGTGCGCGACGCGTAGACCGGGCCGCCGCCCGCCTCCGGTTCGACCGTCAGCGCGTACGAGCCCTTGAGTCCGGACGGCGGGGTCGGCTTGACCGCGAGCGTCGTACCGCCCTTGACCGTGTACGTCTTGACGACCGGCGAACCGCCTTCGCTGCCCTGCGACGCGGTGACCTTCACCTTCGCCGTCGCGCCCGGGGCGGCCAGGGAGAGCACCGAGCCCTTGGAGCGGTTGTCGGCCACCGATGCCCGCTCCCCCACCGGCGAGGTGGCCGGGATGAAGGCGACCTCCTGCTTGCTGCCCTTGCCGCGCACCACGCGCAGCGCGGCCACCACGGGCGTCTTGCCGCCGCCCGAGGGAGAGAGCACCAGCGACCCTGCCGCGTCCCTGGTCACGGGGCCCAGATCGGCGGAGGTCGTCATGCCCGCCTTGAGGTGCAGCGACTCATGGCCGGCCGGGGAGATCGTGCCGTCGGCGCCGGCCAGCTGGACCTTGAGGTCCACGTCGTCGGAGCCCGGGGCGAGGGCCACCAGCCGTACGGATGTGGCGTCCGCCGGGATCCCGGGGAGTACCAGCTTGTCGGCCGGGGCGGTGGAAGCGGGCAGCCAGTCGCTGCCGAGCTTGTTGTCCATCGACTGCACTACGGCGCCCACCCGGCCGGTACGGGTGCTGACATGGACGGTGAGGTTCTCCGCCGGATCGGGTGTCAGCGTCGAGAGCAGGACCGGGACCGACGACTTCGCGGGGACCGTGATCCCCTCCCCCACATCGGACTTGATGGCGCCGTTCTTGCCGTACAGCTCGATATCGGCGACGGCCGCGCTGTCGTCGGGGTTGGTGAGGTGCACATAGTCCTGGCGGGAGGCCGCCGTGCTGGCCGCCGGGAACCAGAAGTCCGTGTCCGGGGCTGTGCAGTTGGTGCCGAGCACCCCGCGCGAGCCGCCGACGTCGACGGTCGTGGTCTGCTGCGCGGTCCAGCCGGGGGCCAGCGGGCCATCGGCCGAACCGGTCAGGGCCGGTGAATCGCCGCCGGACTCCTTGTCGACGACCGGCTTGCCCGGCTCCTTGAGCGACACCACCGGCTTGCCGTCCGGTGCGCCGCTCTTGTCCTTGCCGTTCTTGCCGCCCTTCTTGTCCTTCCCGGCGCCCGTGACCGACGGCAGCAACTGGGCGCTCCCGGCGGAACCGCCGCCCTTCCCGGCCGGGGTGAAGGCGGTGTACGACGTCTCCGCGATGTCGGACGTGCTGGGCACCGGGCACGTCAGGGTGGAACGCTCGACCGGCAGCCGGGCGGCGCCCTGCGGCGTGGTGGCGGCGTCCGAAGGGGCGGCGACCACGGCGAACCCGGTGATGGCCGCGAGGGCTGCGACGGCCGCCGCGAGGGCGATGGCGGTGCGGTTCACTGGTTGCTCCCGTCGGGGCGGTGCTCGTTCTCGTCGGGGTAGGGCGGTCGCTGCTGCGGCTGCTGGGCGTAGCCGTACGGGTCGTAGGGGGCGTCCTGCTGCTGATAGGGGTCGTACTGTTGCTGCCCCTCCGGGTACTGGCCCGGGTGGCCGTCCCCGCCCTGGCCGTTGCCGGTGTACCCGCCCTGGCCCTCGTCGGCGTATGTGGCGTCGTTGCCGTACGGGTTCTCGTGGCCGTACTGCCCCGGGGCGTACGCGCCTTCGCTGCCGTAGTGGGCTTCGCCGCCGTCGTTCCCGTAGTGGCCTTCGTTGCCGTACTGCCCTGCCGGGTAGGGGCTGTAGTCGCCCGTCGCGTACGCGGACTGCTCCCACTCGCCGTAGGCGGGCTGCTGGGGGACCTCCGTCCCATACTGCGGGGCGAAGTTGTCCTCGGTCGCGGGTGCGGCCCGGTCCGCTGCGGGGTGCCCTGCGGGATCGTCCGCGGGGTCTGCGAAGTCTCCTGCCGGGTGTCCTGCGAAGTCTCCCGCCGGGGTGTACGGGCCCTGCTCGCCGGGTTCGCCGGCCGGGCCGTCATCGGTGGGGCCTGCCGCGCCCGGTGCGGCCGGGCCGTCCGGGGAGCCCGCCGCCTCCGCCTCGGCCTGGGCGGCGGCGCGCAGTCTGCGGGCCCTGCGGCCCTCCCCTGCCACCGGCTCGGCCGGTACGGGGAGTTCCTCGTCGGGCAGGTCGTCGTCGTTCCGCTTCCGGCGGCCGGGCAGGGCGAGCACCAGCAGCACGACCGCGAGGAGCACCTGGGCCCAGACCCAGAGGGTGTGGGTGAGTGGCTCGTCGTAGCTGACGTCGAGCTTGCCGCCCTGGGTGGGGAGTTGGAACCCCTGGGCCCAGCCGTCGACGGTCGTCCGGGTGAGCGCGCGGCCGTCCAGCGTGGCCTGCCAGCCCGGGTCGGCGGAGTCCGCGAGCCGCAGGACGCGGCCGGACTTCCCGGCCGGGACGGTGGTGTGGATGTCCACCGGGCCCGCGGCGACGGACTGCGTCTCGGCGCTCGCGTCCGACGTACTCGTTGACGTACCCGTTGACGTACTCGCCGACGAGCCGGACGACGTACCGGACGACTGGCCGGGGACGATCGTGGCCCGCGCGACCTGCCGGTCGACGCGCCAGAGTTCGCTGCCGTCCAGCTGGCTGAGCCGGCTCAGCCCCGGGGTCGCGTCGAGCACCCGGCTCATCCCGCGCGGCGCACCGCCCCTGACCAGCAGGTAGCGGATGGCGTACCCGCTGAGCTGGCTGGACTGGTCAGCGCCCGAGCCCGCGACCAGATGGGACACGACCTTGTCGAGCCGGGGGCTGCTGCCGCCCGAGCGGGCCAGCTCGGCGTCGCCGAGCCTGGCGCCCGAGCCGCGTACCAGTGTGTACGAGACCTCGGCGGGCGAGGTCCCGCCGAGGATCAGGGTGCGGGCCTGGTCGCGGGTGCCGCTCTCCTCGGCGACGAACGCCGGGACCTGCACCGGATCGCGCCGCTCCAGCGGCCCGTCCGCACCGCTGACCATCCAGCTGAAGGCGGCGATCACCGGTGCGAGCAGCGCGGCGATCGCGATCAGCCCGGCGACGGGCTGGCGCCAGCCGAAGCTCTGGGTGGCCACGCGCCCGCGTGCCCCCTCCGCGCCGAGCACGGCGGCGGCCAGCAGCGCGATCCCGTAGACGAGCGTCGTGGGTCCTGCCCAGCCCGACCTGTTGGCCAGGACCGAGAAGACCAGGCCCAGCAGGGCCACCGCCCAGGCGGAGCGGATGGCGAACTGCCGCTCACCGCGCAGCAGTGCGGCCAGTGCGGCGAGCACCACTCCGATGAGCAGCGCCCCGCCCGCGGCCTTCGGGCCGCCGGGGCTCATACCGAGCAGGTCGAGCGCGGATGCCGAACCCTTGCCGAACTCCATGCCCGACTCACGGAAGAAGCCCGAGGGGCCGGCGAGGAGCGAGAGCGACCAGGGCGCGAGCAGGACGAGCGGGGTGCCGACGACGGCGAGGAAGCGCAGCCCGTACGCGGTGATCTCGTCGCGGCGCAGCGCCAGGACGCCGATCCCGGTGACCACGGCGAGCGGCCAGACGACGGGGGTGAAGGCCATCGTGAGGGTCAGCAGGAAGGCGTAGGCCCAGGCGGCCCGCCAGCTGCCGCGCTCCCCGCGCATCCCGGAGGCGGCGACGGCGCAGCGGGCGATCAGCGGCAGCAGGACGGCGAGTACGGCCGTGCCGAGCCGCCCGGATGCCAGGGCGCCGGTGGCGGCGGGCAGGAAGGCGTACGCGATGCTTCCCCAGGCGCGCAGCAGCCGTGATCCGGTGAGCGGGCGGGAGGCGAAGTACGCGGTGAGACCCGCCAGCGGGACCGAGCAGACCAGGAGCAGGGTCAGCGCGAGTCCGGTGTGTCCCAGGAGGACGGTGGAGAACACGGCGAGGATGCCGAGGTACGGCGGGGCGGTCTGGGTGCCGCCGGTGCCGAGGGGGTGCCATACGTCGGCGTAGCGGTTCCACAGCTCCGATACGTGATCGGGCGCGGGGAGCAGGGCGCCGCCCGAGAGTGCGCCTCCGCCCAGCAGCGCCCGGCAGGCGACGAGCGACACCAACAGGAGGACGGCGAACAGCACGGGGGCCGGTTTGCGGGCTATCCGCTTCAGCCGGGCGAACTGCTCGATCTCCAGGAAGTCGGCGTCGTCGCCGCCCGGACCGGATTCGACGGCGCCGTGCCGCGAACCGGCCTCTACGTCGGAGCTACCGCCGAAATGGCCGACCACCTGCTCGGCGGTGGCCTTGACGGTGGCTCCGGGCGGCGGGAAGAGCGGGCGCAGTTCGCCCGCCTCGACCGTGCCCGTTCCTCTGGCGCGCCGTGCGGCGAGGATCCGCTCGGGGCGCAGCAGGGTGCCGATCAGCCCGGCGACCTCGTCGAGCGCCTGTCCCGGCGCCTTGCCGACGAGATAGGCGATCACCCGCAGCAGCGTGCCGAAGACCAGCCGGAGCAGGACGTACGGCACTCCGCGGCCACGGGTGTTGACGAGCAGGGTGTAGACGGCGCCGGCCTTGTCGACGCGGTGCGGGCTGGCGACGGAGCGGCCCACGCAGTCGATGGGCCTGCGCTCACGGGCGGATGCCTCCGCGTGCCGCAGTACGGCGTCGGGTGCGACGACGACGCTGTGGCCCGCGGCATGGGCCCGCCAGCACAGGTCGACGTCGTCGCGCATCAGCGGCAGCCGGCGGTCGAATCCGCCCAGTTCCTCCCAGATGTCCCGCCTGATGAGCATTCCGGCGGTCGATACGGAGAGTACGGAGCGGACCTGGTCGTGCTGGCCCTGGTCCTGTTCGCGGCGGTCGAGTCCGGTCCAGCGGCGACCGCTGTTGGCGATCGAGACGCCGACTTCGAGCAGTTGCTTACGGTCGTACCAGCCGCGCAGCTTGGGTCCGACGATGACGGCGTGCGGGTCGTTGTCGACCACGCGCAGCAGCCCGGCGAGCGCGTCGGGGTCGGGGGCGCAGTCGTCGTGCAGCAGCCAGAGCCACTGCACCGGTTCCCCGTGCGGCAGTTCGGGCATGTCGTAGGTGTCGTCGTTCCAGCTGCGGCTCACCGGATCCCAGCCGCTGGGCCGCTTCAGATACGGCAGCTCTTCGGGGGTGAGGACTCCGGCGGTGCGGGCCGCCTCGTCGACGGCGGCTCCGAAGCCGGTGCGGCGTGCAAGGTGCAACACCCGGTCGGCGCCGATCGCTTCGGCGACCAGGCTCGCGGAGGCGTCGGCGCTGCCGGTGTCGGCCGCGACGACGTTCTGGACGGGCCGCTCCTGTCCGAGCAGTCCGGCGAGTGCGTCGGGCAGCCAGCGGGCACCGTCGTGGGTGACGAGTACGGCGGTGACGACGTGCTGCGGGAATTCGGGTGGGTGTGCGGGAGCGAACGCAGGCGTTGCGGCCTCGTAAGGGGCCGTCGATTGGCTGTGCACGGACATCGAGGTACGGGCCCCTCCGGCCGGAGTCCGGGTGGCGTGGCCCCCCGGAAGGCTGGTGTGCGGATGCGGTGGACGCACGCGCCCCGTGGGGGCGTTGGTGCATCGCGGACGGGGCCCCACACTAACGGCTGGTTCGGACAGCGGTCCGCCGCCCGCCCCAGGGGGACGGACGGCGGACCGGGTGGCGTGCAGGGACTTGTGCCGGTTCCCCGGCCGGGCGGCCGGGGAGCGGGGGCGGTGAACCTGCCTGGCAGCGGCTGGAGAGCGGCTAGACGGCGGCCTTTTTGAGCCGCCGGCGCTCGCGTTCGGAGAGGCCGCCCCAGATCCCGAACCGCTCGTCGTTGGCGAGGGCGTACTCAAGGCATTCGGAACGGACCTCGCAGGCGAGACAGACCTTCTTGGCCTCGCGGGTGGAACCGCCCTTCTCGGGGAAGAAGGACTCGGGGTCGGTCTGGGCGCACAGTGCGCGCTCCTGCCAGCCGAATTCTTCGTCCGCGTCCTCGACCAGCAGTTGCTGGAACAGCTCGGTCATGTGCGCCCCTTGTCCGTCTTTGCGTCCCCGTGTTGCTGTCGCTACCGATTTCGGCCGAACGACACGAGTGAAATTACAAGTGTGCGGATCCGAGCCAGTCAAGCCGAGATCTGCTATTGGGCCCCTTATTCACTCTGCGGAACCAAGGCTATGCGGAAAGTGTTCAAATCACGAAAAATCTGACACATGCCACTGGCCCATACCTTCGCCTTCCCTGCCTGCGGAGGGTGATGCCCTCACAGACTGAGACTCCACAGAGGCCGGCCCCGTTCGCGCTCCGCCCGCTGAAGCGATCAAGATCACAGTCAGGTCACGAGATCTCCGTGACGTTTGCGGTGGGACCTGCTGCGCCACATCTCCCGGGCGGCGGACGAGCAAACCTCCCACCGGGCCGAGTAACCGGATGAGGTGAAACATTGCACCCAAATCGGTCAGCAAGTTGACAGGGGAGGCGAGGGCCCGCTCTTCTAGGTCCCATGCCAGCGACCGCAGCGTTCTCCGTGACCCACGCCCGTGGGTTCCGTAGCGCTGTCCGGGCGTGCTGTTGCTGTTCCTGCTGTTGAAGCCACCGGGCTCCAGCGTCTTTCCGCAGCTCTGACTGCACTTTCCTTGCGACACCCCAGCACTTTCACTGCCGAGGAACCCCCGCATCATGAACAGCGACAGCGACCTCCAGATCGCAGGCGACATCCTCGCCGTCCAGCACCTGCTCAAGCCCGCCCGCGAGCACCCGGCCACCGTGGCCGAGTTCGCCGGGCTCGCGCGGGCCATCGCCGCCGACCGCAGCCAGTGGGCCCCGCTCGTCCAGTACGACGCGATCTCGCGGTGGTACCACCGGCTGCGCGCCGTTCCCCCGTCCCTCGGCCACGCCCGGAGCGGCGAGACTCCGCTCGGCTACGAGATCTGGCTGCTCAGCTGGGTCCCCGGGCAGGGCAGCGGGGAGCACGGCCACGGGCGTTCGTCCGGTGTGCTGACCGTCCTCGACGGCAGGCTGACGGAGCGGACGGTGCACGGCGGGCAGGTACTGGAGGCGGGCGCGCAGCGCGTCTTCGCGCCGGAGTACACCCACGAGGTCGTCAACGACTCGCTGGAACCGGCCGTCAGCCTGCACATCTACTACCCCGGGCTCACGGAGATGCCGATGCACAGCCCGCAGTGCGCGGTCCCGGCCGCCCACGACGCCGTCCCCGCCTGACGGCCGCTCCCCTCTCCCCGCCGTCACCCCCCGGGGAATCACTGACAGACTGTCCGTATGCGCATTGTGGTTCTGGCCGGCGGCATCGGTGGTGCCCGGTTTCTGCGTGGCCTCAAGCAGGCCGCGCCTGACGCGGACATCACCGTCATCGGCAACACCGGTGACGACATCCATCTGTTCGGGCTGAAGGTCTGCCCCGACCTCGACACGGTGATGTACACCCTCGGGGGTGGCATCAACGAGGAGCAGGGCTGGGGGCGTACCGACGAGTCCTTCACCGTCAAGGAGGAGCTCGCCGCGTACGGCGTCGGACCCGAGTGGTTCGGGCTCGGCGACCGTGACTTCGCGACCCATATCGTCCGTACCCAGATGCTCGGCGCCGGCTATCCGCTGAGCGCCGTCACCGAGGCGTTGTGCGAGCGCTGGCAGCCGGGGGTGCGGCTCATCCCGATGTCCGACGACCGGGTCGAGACGCATGTCGCCGTCGACATCGACGGAGAGCGCAAGGCCGTCCACTTCCAGGAGTACTGGGTGCGGCTGCGGGCGTCGGTCGACGCCGAGGCGGTCGTGCCGGTGGGCGCCGACCGGGCGAAGCCCGCGCCGGGTGTGCTCGACGCCATCGCCTCCGCCGACGTCGTTCTCTTCCCGCCGTCGAACCCGGTGGTCTCGGTCGGCACCATCCTCGCCGTGCCCGGTATCCGGGAGGCCATCGCCGACGCAGGGGTGCCGGTCGTCGGGCTCTCGCCCATCGTCGGGGACGCGCCCGTGCGCGGGATGGCCGACAAGGTACTCGCCGCCGTGGGCGTCGAGTCGACGGCGGCCGCGGTGGCCGAGCACTACGGATCGGGCCTGCTGGACGGCTGGCTGGTCGACACCGTCGACGCCGCGTCCGTGGCCCGGGTCGAGGAGGCGGGGATCCGCTGCCGCGCCGTGCCGCTGATGATGACCGACCTGGACACGACCGCGGTGATGGCCCGTGAGGCGCTCACCCTGGCCGAAGAGGTCAGGGCGTGACGTCCTTCCACGTCTGGGCCGTCCCCGGACTGCCCGAGGTGCGCGAGGGCGACGACCTCGCCAAGCTGATCGCGACAGCGGCGCCCGAGCTGGCGGACGGCGATATCGTCCTCGTCACCTCGAAGATCGTCTCCAAGGCCGAGGGCCGGATCGTGCAAGCCGACGACCGCGAGGCGGCCATCGACGCGGAGACGGTACGGGTGGTGGCGCGGCGCGGCACGCTCCGTATCGTCGAGAACCGGCAGGGCCTGGTGATGGCCGCCGCCGGGGTCGACGCCTCCAACACCCCTGCGGGGACGGTCCTGCTGCTCCCCGAGGACTCCGACAGCTCGGCGCGGACGATCCGCGAGGGGCTGCGGGACGCGCTGGGTGTGGCGGTGGGTGTCATCGTCACCGACACCTTCGGGCGACCGTGGCGCAACGGCCTCACCGATGTGGCGATCGGGGCCGCCGGGGTGCGGGTCCTCGACGACCTGCGCGGCGGCACCGACGCGTACGGCAACCCGCTGAGCGCCACGGTCGTCGCCACCGCGGACGAACTGGCCGCGGCGGGCGACCTGGTGAAGGGCAAGGCGGCGGGTCTGCCGGTCGCGGTGGTCCGCGGTCTGCCGCACGCCGTGACGGATCCGGCGTCCGGGCCGGGCGACGACACCGATGACGCCGGTTCCGCGTCCGGGGGCGCCCGCGACCTGGTGCGGGTCGCCGCCGACGACATGTTCCGGCTCGGTACGTCCGAGGCGGTACGGGAAGCGGTCACCCAGCGGCGTACGGTCCGCGACTTCACCGATGAGCCGGTCGACCCGGGTGCGGTCCGGCGTGCGGTCGCGGCGGCGGTCACCGCGCCCGCCCCGCACCACACGACACCGTGGCGTTTCGTCCTGCTGGAGTCGGCGGCGGCGCGCACCCGGCTGCTGGACGCGATGCGGGACGCGTGGATCGCGGATCTGCGGCGCGACGGCAAGTCGGAGGAGTCCATCGCCAGACGGGTGCGCCGCGGTGAAGTGCTGCGGCGGGCACCGTACTTGGCGGTGCCCTGCATGGTGCTCGACGGCTCGCACACGTACGGGGATGCCCGGCGGGACGCGGCGGAGCGCGAGATGTTCACCGTCGCGGTCGGTGCGGGCGTGCAGAACTTCCTGGTGGCGCTCGCGGGTGAACGGCTGGGCTCCGCCTGGGTCTCGTCGACGATGTTCTGCCGGGACGTGGTGCGGGAGGTGCTGGCGCTGCCCGCGGAGTGGGAGCCGATGGGGGCGGTGGCGGTCGGTCATCCGGCCGCGTCGGCGGCTCCGCGACCGGGGCGTGCGGTGGAGGGGTTCATCGCGGTGCGGTGAACCCTGGGGGCGGGGTACGGGGCCGCGGTGCGGCGCCCCCCGTGCAGGTCACAGCCGCGCGATGTCCGTACGGGGCATTTTCGGGACCCGGCGCTGCGGTACCCGGCCCGCGAGCAGGATCAGTCGGACCGCGCGGTGGCGCTGGCCCGCGTACGGCTCCAGGAGTTCCAGCATCCCGTCGTCGTCGACGCCCCGGCGGCCGGTCAGCGCGTAACCGACGATGCCCGGCAGATGCAGATCGCCGACCGTGACCGCGTCCGGTGCCCCCATGGCGCGCTGGAGGGTCTCCGCCGAGGTCCAGGGGCCGATGCCGGGGATCAGCTCCAGGCGGCGGGCCGCGTCGGCGGGCTCCATCGCCACCGCTTCCTCCAGGCGGCGGGCCACCCGGACCGCGCGCAGGATCGTGGAGGCGCGCTTGTTGTCGACGCCCGCGCGGTGCCACTCCCAGGACGGGATGAGCGACCAGCCGCGCGGATCGGGCATGACGTACATCTGCTCGGGCGCCGGGCCCGGTGCCGGGGTACCGGAAGCGCGGAGCAGCCGTCGCCAGGCGCGGTACGCCTCGTCCGCCGTGACCTTCTGCTCCAGGACCGACGGGATCAGCGACTCCAGGACCAGACCGGTGCGGCAGAGCCTGAGGTGGGGGCGGCGGCGGTGCACATCGGCGACCAGCCGGTGGCGCGGTACGAAATCCGACGGGTCGTCCAGCTCGCCCAGCAGCCCGGGAAGGGCCGCGAGCAGCCAGTCCGCGCCGGGGCCCCACGCCTCGGCCCCGTCCGCCGTGATCCGCAGGGTGCCGGGCCCCTCCGGCGTACGGCTGGCCCGCCACACCGCACCGTCGGGGGTCGCCCGGTAGGTGGGGTCCCAGGGGCCACGGCGGAGCACCCCGAGGACCAGAGCGAGGTCGACGGGGCCGCCCCTCGCGATGAAACGTCCTGCCACGGCGTAGAGGTTACTGGTCCGACGAGAAGCGCACGGAGCCGTCCGGCAGCACGGCCCCGCACCAGATCCGTATCCCGGCACGCAGCTCGTTGTCCGCGCCCACCCGGGCGTGGTCGCCGATCACCGCGCCGTTCAGCACCGAGCGGGCACCGACCCTGGCACCGGCCCCGATCAGCGAGTCGGTGACCACCGCGCCGGGCTCGACGACCGCATGATCGAGGACGGTGCTGCCGTCGATCCTGGCGCCCTCGCCGACGACCGCGCCCGCACCGATGACCGTGCCGCCTGTCACCTTGGCGCCGGGGGCCACCGTGGCGCTGTCCAGGATCAGCCGGTCGCCGCAGCGGCCCGGTACGGCGGGCGAGGGGGCGTGGCCGAGTACGAGGTCGGCGGAGCCACGTACGAAGGCCTGCGGGGTGCCGAGGTCGAGCCAGTAGGTCGAGTCGACCATGCCCTGGAGGTGGGCGCCCGAGCCGAGCAGGCCGGGGAAGGTCTCCCGTTCCACCGAGACCGGGCGCCCGGCCGGGATGGTGTCGATGACCGAGCGCGTGAAGACGTACGCCCCCGCGTTGATCTGGTCGGTGACGATCTCCTCGGGTGTCTGCGGCTTCTCCAGGAAGGCCGTCACCCGGCCGGTGCCGTCCGTGGGGACGAGACCGAAGGCACGCGGGTCGTCCACCCGCGTCAGATGCAGGGAGACGTCGGCGCCCGAGGTCTCGTGGGTGGTGACGAGCGCCTCGATGTCGAGTCCGGTGAGGATGTCACCGTTGAAGATGAGGACCGGTTCGTCCGGCTCCGATTTCAGGCGCCCGGCGACGTTGCGGATGGCGCCGCCGGTGCCCAGCGGCTCCTCCTCGGTGACGTACTCCAGGTGCAGACCCAGGGCCGACCCGTCGCCGAAGTACGGCTCGAAGACCTCGGCGAGATACGACGTGGCGAGCACGATGTGATCGACCCCGGCGGCCCGCGCGCGGACGAGCTGGTGGGTGAGGAAGGGGACCCCCGCGGCCGGGACCATCGGTTTGGGTGTGTTGACCGTGAGCGGCCGCAGCCGCGTGCCCTTGCCGCCGACCAGGAGAATCGCTTCTGTCACCTTGACGTCTCTGCTTCCTGCTGGGGCGGGCCTTCGAACGGGCTGGCCAGTGTATGCAGACGGGTGAGGCGCGGGTGCGGGCAGGCCGTACGGAGTCGGTACGGCCGGCACGGCTGTCCTGGATGGTGTGGCTCGGCGGGCCCGGCCGGTGTGGCTGTCCTGGCCGGTGTGGCTCGGCGGGCCTGGCACGGCCCCGGCTGCGTGGCGGGCCTGCTGCTCAGCGGGGCCTGCTGCTCAGCGGGCCCTACTGCTCAGCAGCCCCTCGCCTCAGCAGCCTGTCGGTTCAGCGGCCCGTCGGTTCAGCGGCCCTGGTCCTTGGCGGCCGCGTCGCGGATCTCGCCGAGTTTGGCGTAGAGGCGGGCTCCCGGGCACTCGGTGGCGAATCCGTCCCGGTGCCCGGAGATCACATTCAGCTTCACCTCGTCGCCTTCCGGGTAGCGGTTGCCGCCGCCGGACACCAGCGTGGCCTTCCCCTTCGGGTCGGCGCCGGTCAGCCCGAGCTTCCACGCCGTGAAGTGCGAGAGGGCGGTGACGACGGCGGCCGGCGGTTCGGCCGATGTGAAGGTGCCGAGTACGGCGATGCCGGTGCTGTCGGTGTTGAACCCGAGAGTGTGGGCGCCCATCACCGGCTTGGTCACCCCGCCCGCGCGGCCCTCGTAGACCGTGCCGCACTTGTCGATCACGAAGTTGTAGCCGATGTCGCGCCAGCCGAGGCTCTTCACGTGGTAGCGGTACATGCTGCGCAGCAGTGCGGGCGACTGTGCGCAGGTGTAGTTGTTGCCGGTGGCGGTGTGGTGGACGAACGCGACCTTCACCGTGTCCGTGTAGCGGAAGGACGGCTCGCGGACCTTCTCGTCGGCGCCCCAGCCCTTACGGGTGACGATGCGCGGCCGGGGCGCGACATAGGGGGTCGCCCTGGCCCCGGTGGCCTCCAGCTCGGCCACGGTGGCCTCCTTGCTGAGGGCGGGCAGTTCGGTGGGGTCGGACTGGGCGGCGTGTTCGGGGCCTGCGGTGTTCGCGCCGGATGCGGTGGGGTCGGCCGCGGTCGGGTCGGTCGCCGTGGGGTCGGCCGCGGTCGGGTCGGATGCGGTCGGGTCGGTCGCCGTCGGGTCGGCAGCGGTCGGATCGGATGCGGTCGGGTCGGTCGCCGTCGGGTCGGACGCGGTTGGATCGGTCGCCGTGGGCTCGGTGGGCTTCGGCGTCGTCGGCTTCGGCTTCGGCTTCGTCGGCGTCGGATCGGGGCCCGGGTCCACGAGGTCCAGCCGCAGCCCCTCCGGGAGCGGGGTGGCCGCGGCGCGGGTGGAACCGGCGGGCGCCTTGGCCCGCACACGGACCTGGACGGCGTCCGAATTGCCCACCCAGAGCGGCGCGGTGGAGCCGCGCACGGCCGAGGACCTCGCCTCCGCCGTGCCCGGGTCGGCCGCGTGGTCCTCGTTCTGTGTCTCGACCGGCTGCCAGCCGGTCCAGGCCGTGGAGCCCACCGGCCGGGTCCGCACCTGGACGGTGCCGTCGAGGCGGGCGTTCTTGTCGTTCCAGACGACGCCGACCAGCGAGAACGGCTTGACCTTCTGCCGGGACAGCGCGGCGGTGGCCGAGGTGTCCGTGGAGCGGTCGGCGGAGACCGGAGCGATCCGCAGCGACTGGGTGGAGCCGGGGAACGGCGTGGCCGGCGGGTCGGTACGGGGCGTGGTCGCGCCGGCCGGTGCGGCGAACGGGAGGGTGAGCGCGGCGGCGCAGGCCACGGCGATCGAGGCGGAGAGCACGGAGGCAGTCATAGGAGCACGCATAGCAACGATTTGGACATAGCACCCTGCCACCGGCATCCCGGAACTGACGCCTCATCGGCCCACCGGCGCGGCCGGCCGGCCGCGGAATCCGCGGCGGCAGCCGTCTGCGGCCCCGCCCCGCGACGTACGCTTCGCGCATGACTGCCAGCGACCACACCCCTGCCGACCTGCTGCGATCCGCACTCGCCCTGGAACCGGCGCGCCCGCTCGTCACGTTCTACGACGACGCGACCGGCGAGCGCGTCGAACTTTCCGTGGCGACCTTCGCCAATTGGGTGGCCAAGACCGCGAATCTGCTCCAGGGCGAGCTGTCGGCCGAGCCCGGCGACCGGCTCGCGCTGCTGCTCCCCGCGCACTGGCAGAGCGCCGTGTGGCTGCTCGCCTGTTCGTCGGTGGGCGTGGTCGCCGACATCGGCGGCGACCCGGCCGATGCGGATCTCGTGGTCAGCGGCCCCGACACCCTGGAGCAGGCGCGCGCCTGTGGCGGGGAACGGGTGGCGCTGGCGCTGCGCCCGCTCGGTGGCCGTTTCCCGCAGCCGCCGGCCGGCTTCGCCGACTACGCGGTCGAGGTCCCCGGCCAGGGCGACCGCTTCGTGCCGTACGCCCCGGTCGACCCGGACGCGCCCGCGCTCGCGGTCGGCGGGACCGAACTGTCCGGTGCGCAAGTGGTGGAGCGGGCGATGCACGATGCGGCGGGCGTCGGACTCGCCCCGGGCGCACGGCTCCTTTCGGGACGGCCGTACGACAGCTGGGGCGGTCTCTCGACCGGGCTGTACGCACCGCTCGCGGCGGGCGCGTCGGTGGTGCTCTGCCGCAATCTGGACCAGCTGGCCGAGGGCGGTCTCGAACAGCGCGTCGAGACCGAGCGGGTCACCCACTCCGTCCCGCACTGACGCCCGCCAGGACCGACGCCCTCCCGCGCCCCCCACCCGGACCGACACCGCCCCGCACGGGCCCCGTCCCGGACCGACGCCGCCCCGCGCGCCCCCTCCCCGGACCCATTCCGCCCCGCACTGACGAGCGGGTCGCGTACGGCGCCACGCACGCGCCGGCCACCCGTCTGGCCCACCGCAGGACGAGCCCCCGGGAACACTCGCGGTCCGCGGTACATGATCGGGAGAGAGCACAACCAAGCGCGCGGTTCAGTCGTCTATCCGTTCGATCGGCGGCCCAGCGCGTCGCCGACTCCGTGAAGGATGGACGCAGACGTGACGGACAGTGCTGGCACGCCCGACGACGAGCCGCAGACGGACGCCCCGGACACTGATCCGTCGAAGGCCCCCGAGCCGCCGGACCGCCACCGACGGCACTGGGTGCGCTGGGCCGCGCTGGGGGTCGCGTTCGTCGTGCTCGTCGCCGCGGGCGTCGGCTGGTGGTTCTACAACAAGCTCGACCACAACATCAGGACGGACAACACCGCGACCGCGGAGCTGCGCGCGTACGAGAAGGAGCGCCCCGCGCCCGTCGCGGCCGGCGCCGAGAACATCCTGCTCATCGGGTCCGACTCACGCGCGGGCGACAACAAGAAGTACGGCAGGGACGAGGGTTCGCAGCGCTCGGACACCACGATCCTGCTGCATCTCGCGGCGGACCGGAAGAGCGCGACGGCGGTCTCGCTGCCGCGCGACCTGATGTCGCACGTGCCGAGCTGCATCAAGGCGGACAAGAGCCGTACGAAGAAGCAGTTCGTGCAGTTCAACTGGGCGTTCGAGATCGGCGGCACCGCCTGCACCGTCCGTACCGTGGAGAACATGACCGGCATCCGGGTCGACCACTACATGGTGGTCGACTTCGAAGGCTTCAAGGGCATGGTCGACGCGGTCGACGGCGTCCAGGTCTGCCTCAAGAAGCCGGTGGACGACAAGGACGCCCATCTGAAGCTGCCCGCGGGCCGCCAGACACTCAACGGGGAGCAGGCGCTGGGATATGTACGTGTCCGGCACTCCATCGGCAACGGCAGCGACACCGAACGCATGCAGCGCCAGCAGGAGTTCCTCGGTTCGCTGGTGAAGAAGGTGCAGAGCAACGGCGTCCTGCTCAACCCGACGCGGCTCTACCCGGTGCTGGACGCCGCGACCAAGTCGCTGACCACGGACCCCGGTCTGGACACGCTGAAGGATCTGTACGACCTGACCCGGCGGCTGCGCGACATCCCCACGGACAAGGTCCAGTTCCTGACGGTCCCGCGCGAGCCGTACACCGGCAACCGCGACCGCGACCAGCTGGTGCAGCCGGACGCGGACCGGCTCTTCAAACGGCTCCGCGAGGACGACCCGGTCAACGTCACCAAGGGCAGTACCGGCACCGCCGCGGGCACGCCGGGTGCGGAGAGCACCGGGGGCACCGCGGACGCCGACGGCAAGGGCAAGCCGTCTCCTTCGCCGCGGAGCACTTTCCCGGGGACGAATGCGGCAGCCGCGGCCTGTGGGTAAACAATTCCCAAATCCGCGTCCGCGGGGCATGTGGATTGAGTGGTATGCCCAGTTGTAAGCGCCAAGGAATACATCCCGGACGTCGCTCGACATTGACCCGGGCAGATAGTGTGACGCGATCCGGTGCGTCCGGCCATGTGGTCGCGCACTGCAGGACGAAAGACCGAGCGCCCGGGGGGAGGGCGCCTCGCGTGGCACCGACGGAGGACACAGGCAACCGTGGACGCGCATAGCCGTGGGCGGGACGATATCGACCCCGCAGACCAGTGGGTGCTCAACCCGGAAACCGGCAATTACGAATTGCGACTGAACCCCTCCGGACCGCAGTCGGGAGGCAGACAGTCATCCGGGCACGAATCCGCTCCCGCCCGGCCGCAGCGCAGGGACTCGGTGCCCGAACAGGCTTCCCGCAGGCGCTCGCAGCAGCAGGCGCCGCGCCGCGACGTGCCGGGCCAGCGCAGCCGCAGAGGATCGGGCGGCGGCGGGCAGGACGGCCGTCCCGGGGGCGGTCCTCAGGGTCCCGCGGGACGCCGTAAGCGCAAGCAGCAGAAGTCACGCAAGAAGAAGGCGCTGCTGTGGACCGGCGGTGTGGTGGCCTTCGTCCTCGTCGCCGGGTCCAGCGGGGCGTACCTGCTGTACCAGCACTTCAACAACAACATCAACAAGATCGACGTGGTCGGCGGCACTTCGGGCTCCACCAAGGACCGGGCCGTCAACATCCTGCTGATCGGTACGGACAAGCGCACCGGCAAGGGCAACGAGGGCTACGGGGACAAGGGCAGCGTCGGCCACGCCGACACCAACATCCTCTTCCATGTCTCCAAGGACCGGACCAACGCGACCGCGCTCTCCATCCCCCGGGACCTGATCACCGACATCCCGGACTGCCAGGTCAAGGAGCCGGACGGGACGACGAAGACGATCCCGGGCAGCTCGCAGGTCCGCTTCAACACCAGCCTGGGGCAGGACGACCGCGACCCCGGCTGCACCATGAAGACGGTCAAGGCGATAACCGGCCTGACGGTTGATCACTTCATGATGGCCGACTTCAACGCCATCAAGACGCTCAGCACCGCGGTGGGCGGCGTCGACGTCTGTGTGGCACACCCGGTGGACGACAAGGAGTCGCATCTCAAGCTCCCTGCGGGCAAGTCCAAGGTCGAGGGCGAGCAGGCGCTGGCCTTCGTCAGGACCCGGCACAGTTTCGGCAACCACGGCGACCTCGACCGCATCAAGGTGCAGCAGCAGTTCCTGGCCTCGCTGATACGCAAGATGACGTCGGGTGACACGCTCACCAGCCCCACCAAGCTCTACAACCTGGCCAATTCGGCGACCAAGGCGCTCACCGTCGACAGCGGCATCGGCAGCATCGACCACCTCAAGAGCCTCGCGATGGACCTGAAGTCGGTGGACCCGAAGAACGTCACCTTCACCACGCTGCCGGTCGTCGACAACCCGGCGGAGAAGACAGTCCACCTCACGGTCGTCCTGAACCCCACCCAGGCGGACCCGCTCTTCTCGATGATGCGCGACGACGTCTCGCTCACCGAGGTCAAGAAGGAGAAGAAGGAGGCCGCGAGCAAGCAGGAGGCGCTCCTCAAGGGGAAGCAGGCCAACGCCTCCGACGTCCGGGTGAAGGTGCTCAACGGCGGGGCCCAGGCGGGATCGGCGCAGACCACGCTGACCTGGCTGCAGAACACCGAGGGCGTGCTGAAGTCGGAGAACGGCGGCAACTACAAGCCCGATCTGGCCAAGACGACCCTCACCTACGCGCCGAACCAGGCCGACCAGGCCCGCAAGCTCGCCGACATCATGGGCCTGCCGGCAGCGGCGATGAAGCCCGGCACGAAGGACTCCGTGGGGCTCACCCCGATGACGCTGGTCCTCGGTGCGGACTTCAAGGCGGCCGGTACGCCGATCAGTGCGCCGACCAAGGCGCCGGCGGACATCCAGAAGGTCGAAGCAGACAAGACCATCTGCGCCAAGTGACACCAGGTCACCGGGGCATACGCAGACCTGAGCAACAGGGGGGACCTGGTGGGACAGAACAGCACGCGGGGGGAGGGGACTCGGCCTCGCGTTCCGGGCGCGGGGCAACTCGGCTGGGACGAGAGCCTCTACGAGGAGGGGGCCTCCCGACCGGCCCCCGACGCCCGGGCGGGCGGCGGCGCGGGCGGAGGCCGCAGGAAGCAGTCCCGGCGGCGGGCGCGGCGCGGGAAGCGCCGAATACTCCGCTGGGTGGCGGGCACCGTGGCGTTCCTCGTCATCGGCACGGCGGGCGCGGGATATCTCTACTACCGCCACCTGAACGGAAATCTGCAGAAGAGCGCCCTCAACCTGGGTGACCACCAGGCCCCGAAGACGAAGGCCAACGCGGCGGGCCAGACCCCGCTGAACATCCTGCTGATCGGCTCGGACGCACGGGACTCCAAGGAGAACCAGAAGCTCGGCGGCGCCAGGAACACCTTCGGCGGCACTCCCCTGGCGGATGTGCAGATGCTGCTGCACGTCTCGGCGGACCGCAGCAACATGTCGGTGGTCAGCCTGCCGCGCGACACCGTGCTGAAGATCCCCAAGTGCACGGACGAGAAAGGCAAGACCTACCCGGCGACGGGCTGGACGCTGGCCAACGAGTCGCTCGGCCGCGGCGGTCCCGGCTGCACCGTCGCCACCTGGGAGTCCCTCACCGGCATCCACATCGACCACTTCATGAAGATCGATTTCTCCGGTGTGGTCTCCATGGCCGACGCGATCGGCGGGGTGCCGGTCTGCGTGGACGCCAATGTGTACTCGCACACCCGCGACGGCCACGGCTCGGGACTCAAGCTGAAGAAGGGCATCACATCGGTCAAGGGGCAGCAGGCGCTCCAGTGGCTGCGGACGCGGTACGGATTCTGGCCGGACACCGACGTCGTACGGACCAAGGCCCAGCACGAGTACATGAATTCGATGGTCCGCCAGCTGCGCAAGGGCACCAAGCTCACCGACCCCGGCAAGCTCATGGACCTCGCGGAGGCGGCCACCAACGCGCTCAAGGTCGACAACGGGATCCGCGACATCAAGAAGCTGTACGACCTCGCGGGGGAGCTCAAGAAGGTCCCGACGGCGCGGATCACCATGACGACCATGCCGAACGTGAATTCCGTACGGCCCGGGTTCGAGGAGAAGGTCGACCCCAAGGCGGGCGACGCGGACAAGCTGTTCGCCATGGTCAGGAACGACACCCCGCTGGACGGCAAGGGATCGAAGAAGAAGAAGCCCGCCGAGAAGGTCTCGGACGACCCGGCGGCGCCCAAGGCCGAGATCGGTGTCACCGTGCGGAACGGCACGGGCGGTGACGGCGGGCTGCCGTCGAAGGGCCGGGCCGGGTCGGTCGCGGCGCTGCTGACGGGCCAGGGTTTCGCGCGCGCCGTGGCCGATCAGACGCTCGACCCGCAGAAGACGACCCAGGTGCTCTTCCCCGGCGCCGATCTGGAGGGCGACGCCCAGGCGGTGGCGAAGGCGCTGGGCGTGCCGCTGACGTCGGTGAAGAAGTCCACCGGGGTCACCGGGGTCACGGTGGTCGTGGGAAGCGACTGGCGTGAGGGGACGACGTACCCCAAGTCCACGGCGGACGACGGGAAGACGCCGGACTCGGCCAACGCGCTGCACGGGGACGACGAGTCGGCGTGCATGAACGTCGACAAGGCGTACACCTGGACCTCGTAGCCGGGTGAGCACAGCGGAAAGGGCCGGTCCCGGGCGCCTCACGGCGACCGGTCCGGCCCTTTCCGTCTCCCGTTTCCGTATCGCGCTGCCGTCTCCCGGACGGCGGCGCCCCGTGAGCCCCTCAGACGGCGGCGCGGACCGCCGGGCGGCGGCTGGCGATGACCTTGCGGGCCAGCGCGCGCGGGCTGGTCAGGAAGCCGAAGCCCCAGCACATGTGCATGGTGGCCAGGGCCACCGGAATCCGTACCCGAGCCTTCGGCGAGAGGCCCTTACCGGCCGGCAGTGAGCCCGCGACGATGGCCGCGACGTAGGCGGCCGGGACCAGGAAGGCCCACGGGGTGACGGCCGCGCCGACCACGATGCCCGCCGCGATCGCGCAGACCGCGGTCGGCGGGGCGAGGTAGCGGAGGTTGATCGAGCCCTCGTGGTAGCGGGCGACGACATGGCGCCAGCGGCCGTAGTCCTTGTACTGCTTGGCGAGCGCCCGGACCGAGGGGCGCGGGCGGTACTGGACGCGCAGCTCGGGCGAGAACCAGATGAGGCCGCCGGCCTCACGGATCCGGAAGTTCAGCTCCCAGTCCTGGGCGCGGATGAACTCCTCGTTGTATCCGCCCTGCTGCTCCAGCGCCTCACGCCGGAAGACCCCCAGATAGACGGTCTCGGCCGGGGCCGCCTTGCCGCCGGTGTGGAAGGCCGCGTTGCCGACGCCGATCCTGGAGGTCATCGCGGCGGCGACCGCGTCCTCCCAGGCGTTCTCGCCCTCGGCGTGCATGATCCCGCCGACGTTCATCGCGCCGGTCTCCTCCAGGAGGCGGACCGCGGTGGCGATGTAGTTCGGCGAGAGCATGCCGTGGCCGTCGACGCGCACCACGACGGGGTGGCTGGACGCCTTGATGGCGGCGTTGAGCGCGGCGGGCGTACGGCCGGTGGGGTTGGCGACGGTGTGGATCCTGGGATCCTCCCGTACCAGCTCGGCGGCGATCTCCTCGGTGCGGTCCGACGAGGGGCCCACCGCGATCACCACCTCCATCTCACCGTCGTACTCCTGCTCCAGGATGTGGCGGACCGAGTTGCGCAGATGCCGCTCCTCGTTGAGGACCGGCATGATCACAGAAACAGCGGGCGTGGCGTGCGTGGCGTCCATAGGACGGTCACGTTACCGCGAACGAGGGACACCGGGCGCGGCGGCCGGGTGGCCTGCCCGGGATGTTGATCACAGCGGCTTACGGTGGTCGCTTCTCCTGCCCGTCCGCCGCGGAGGTGTCCCAGTTTCTCCCGTGCCCCCGCCCCGTCGCAGAAGGCCGCCGCCGCGCCGCCCGCCCCGCCCCCGCTGGGGCATGCGCCTCACGACCGCCCTGTCCGTCCTGGTGCTGGGCGCCGGCGGGATCGGCCACGCGCTCGTCGGTGAGCTGGACGGCATCGGGCGTATCGACCCGTTCAAGGACATGAAGAATCGTCCCGCCCCGGGCCGCGGCATGAACGTGCTCCTCGTCGGCACCGACGGCCGCGACAAGATCACGCCGGCGGAGAAGAAGAAGTACCACCTGGGCGGCGCGCCCTGCCACTGCACCGACACGGTCATGCTCGTCCATGTCTCGGCGGACCGCTCCCGGGTGAGCGTCGTGAGCCTGCCCAGGGACAGCTACGCGGTGGTGCCCGAGCACACCGATCCGGTCACCAGGAAGCAGGTCACCGCCCATCCGGTCAGACTGAACGCGGCGTATGCGCAGGGCGGCCCCCAGCTCACGGTGGAGACCGTGGAGAAGATGACCGGTGTGCAGATCAACCACTATCTGGAGGTCGACTTCACGAGCTTCATGAAGACGGTGGACGTGCTCGGCGGCGTCGACATCTGCACGGCCCGCCCGCTGAAGGACTCCTACACCGGACTCGACCTGCCGGCGGGGACCAGCAAGCTGGACGGGGGCCAGGCGCTCCAGTACGTACGCTCCCGGCACCTCGACGCCGCGTCGGACCTGGGCAGGATGCAGCGCCAGCAGCGCTTCATGGCCTCCCTGATCGCCAGGGCGACCGGCAGCGGTGTGCTGCTGAACCCGGTGAAGTTCCGCGATGTGGCGTCCACGGTCTTCGGCTCGGTCCGGGCGGACAGGGGCTTCGGCCCGGACGAGATGCTCTCCATCGGGGAGGCGATGCGGGGCTTCAAGCCGTCGTCGTCGGAGTTCACCTCCGTACCCATCGGGCAGATGAACTACCGGGTCCCCGGCATCGGCTCGACGGTGAAGTGGGACCCCGCGAAGTCCGGGAAGCTCTTCAAGGAGATCCGCGAGGACGTGCCGATCGCGGTGCACAGGGCGTCGGAGGCGAAGGCCCGGACGGTGGACGTGCCGCCCGACCAGATCAGGGTCCAGGTGGCGAACGGCACATCGACCACGGGACTGGCCGCTCGCGCGGACAAGAGCCTGCGCGCCACCGGCTTCCTCTCCTCGGTCGCCGCCACGGCACCGGGCCACTCGGCCTCCGACGCCGCGCACACCGTCATCGAGTACGACCCGCGCTGGAACCGGTCGGTGCGTTCGCTCGCGGCGGCGCTGCCGCACGCGCAGCTGCGCGCGGTGGCGGGGATCGGCTCCACGCTCAAGGTGACGCTCGGCACGGACTTCAGAACGGTGACACCGGTCCGGGCGGACGAGCCGGACCCGGGCAGGTTCGCGGCGGTCACGGGCGATCAGGTGGCCTGCAAGTAGGGGCCCGGCCACGGGCCACCCGGTCGTCACGTGCCACCCGGTCGTCACGTGCCACCCCGTCGTCACGTGCCCCTCGGTCATCAGGGCCGGGGCGGTCCGCCTCCGGTGGGCTCAGTCGTCGATGCCGTCGGCGATGCGCTGCTCCCGTAGCTCCTTGATCGCGCGGCGCCGGGCCAGCCGGTGGGTGCGGCGGATCTGCGCCTCCTCGTAACGCCGCTTGTCACGCTCACTGCCGGGCAGCACCGGCGGTACGGCCCGGGGCTTGCCGTCCGCGTCGACCGCGGCGAAGACGAGGTACGCGCTGCCGACCTGCTGGGCCGGTGAGGACTCGTTCCACCGCTCGGCCAGGACCCGTACACCGACCTCCATCGAGGACCGGCCGACCCAGTTGACCTGTGCCTTCACATGGACCAGATCGCCGACCCGCACCGGTTCGAGAAAGACCATCTCGTCCATCGACGCGGTGACGGCGGGCCCGCCGGAGTGCCGGCCCGCCACCGCGCCCGCCGCGTCGTCCACCAGCTTCATGATCACGCCACCGTGCACGGTACCGAGCAGATTGGTGTCGTTGCCCGTCATGATGTGGCTCAGGGTGGTTCGTGAGGCCGAGGTGGGCTTGCCCGGAAGATCTGTCATACGTGCCACCTTAGAGCGGCCCGGCACCACGGGACTTTGCATCAGCTCTGCAACAGCACTGCCGCGATTCCACACCCGCCCTGTATTACATACGCACCGTGACGGCACACTGGTCCACATGGACGACAGGGACCGCTACGGACGTGGCAGTGAGAACGTGCAGCCCGAGGGCGCCCGGGTCATGCGGCACGTGCAGCGCCCGGCGCCTCCCGCCCAGCGGCAGTACGGCGGACGCCAGCAGGGACAGGGGTACGACGACGGGTACGACGACCCGTACGACAGTGGCTACAACACGGGCCAGGTCTACGGACAGGGCGGCCCCAGCGGACCCGGCAGCCGCAGAAGCCAGGGTGGCCAGGGCTACGGCGGCCCGCGCCCCAGCGCCCGCCCGGGTACCACGCCGAACTGGGGCCGCCGCATCAGGATCGGCGCGCTGGTCCTGGTGATCGCCTTCCTCGGGGTCTCCATCGGTACGTACTTCTGGGCGGACGGAAAGCTGCGCCGCGAGGTCGACCTGTCCAAGGTGATCGACCGCCCCGCCACCGGCAAGGGCACCAACTACCTCATCGTCGGCTCGGACAGCCGCGAGGGCATGTCGGCGGCCGACAAGAAGAAGCTGCACACCGGCTCCGCCGAGGGCAAGCGCACCGACTCCATGATCATCCTGCATGTCGGCGACCACGGGAACACGATGGTCTCGCTGCCCCGTGACTCGAACGTCACGATCCCGTCGTACAAGGGCTCCGACTCCGGCAAGCTCTACCCGAACACCGGCCGGCAGACGAAGCTCAACGCCGCGTACGCGGAGGACGGCCCGGAACTGCTGGTGCGCACCATCGAGTACAACACCGGTCTGCACATCGACCACTACGCGGAGATCGGCTTCGACGGCTTCGCGAGCATCGTGGACGCGGTCGGCGGTGTGGAGATGGACATTCCGCAGGCGTTCAAGGACAAGGACTCCGGCGCCGACTTCCCGGCGGGCAAGCAGACCCTCAACGGCAGCCAGGCCCTGGCCTTCGTCCGCACCCGGCACGCCTTCGCGGCCAGCGACCTCCAGCGCACGAAGAACCAGCAGAAGTTCCTGGCGGCCCTGGCCTCCCAGACGGCCACCCCCTCCACGCTCATGAACCCGTTCAAGCTCTACCCGGTGATGGGCGCGGGCCTGGACACGGTGATCGTGGACAAGGACATGAGCCTGTGGAACCTGGCGTCCATGTTCTGGGCGATGAAGGGGGTCTCGGGCGGTGACGGCAAGCAGATGAACATGCCGATCTCGGGCTCCACCGGCGGGAACCTGGTCTGGGACAAGACCAAGGTCAAGCAGCTGGTGCAGGAGATGAAGGACGACGACACGGTGACGGTCTCGGGCAACTGACACCCCGCACCCCGCAACAGGCCCCCGGAGACGGCTCCGGGGGCCTGTTCTGTCTCCTGCGCGCCGCCGCGTCCTGCGCGCCGCCGCCTTCGGCGCTACTCCGACTCCGCCCCCTGGGTGATCGTGCCCCACTCGTCCATCGTGGGGCGGATCTTGATGGGCTCCTGGATGTCCGTGTCCGAGCGGCGCGGGGGCTCGGGGCCGTCCGGGCCGATGCGCATCATGCGCTCCACCCGGACGATCTGGAAGCAGCGGCCCCTGACCCGCAGTTCATTGGGCCTGCGCTGCCGGGTGAACCTCTCGGCGGCCTTCGCGTACACCGCGGCGTCCCGTTCGCCGATCTCCCCGGAGACCGGCAGCGACTCGGTCAGATAGTGGACCAGCAGCCGCCTCGCCTCCTGCGGGGTGTCGCACTGCGCGCCCACCATCGACCACGAGTGCTCCTTGTGCTCCATGATCCGGAAAGCGACGGGCAGCAGCACCAGGCCCGGGTGGGTCGCCACCGCGCGCCGCGAGTCCGCCAGTACGTCGGGCGGGAAGCGCCGCGAGGTGTACGAGAGCGAGAGCAGGCCGACCCGGTCCATGCCCTCGGTCAGCCCGACCGCCGCGCTGTGGTCGATCACGAAGCCACTGGTGCGCGGCACCGGACGGACGGGTGGCTCGTCCCAGCCGTCCGTATCGACGTCGGTGGCCCTGGGCGGCTCCAGCCGGCCGCCGCCGATCCTGGCGAACTCGTCGGCGCGCACGATGCGGTAGCGAGTACCCCAGGCGGACACGGCGTTCACCGGTTCGGTCTCCAGCCGGGCCACCGCGGCGAGCAGTTCACGCCGTTCCAGATGGTCGTCGGTATCGTCCTTGGCCTTGAGCCAGAGGTACGAGTTGAGCTCGTCCCGGGCGTCCTGCGGATAGCCGGTGTCCATGCCGCCGAGCAGCCGCCACCGCGGCCGCTCGCCCCGCCGCTGCTCCGCGAAACCGAAGAGCGGGCCGCGCACCACGATCTCGCCGTAGGTGCGCGCCGACGCCATCGCGTCCAGCTCGGTGACTTCGGACACGGGGTCGTCCCGCCGCCGCACATTGATGAAGAACTGCCCCGGGGCCTGTGTCTGCTGCTCCTGCTCCTCCATGGCGACAGTGTGCAGGCGTCCGGTCACACCGGGCGAGGGAATGCCGAAAGAGGGTCCGCATCGGTGGGCGCTGCCGTATATCTGTCTGGTTCACGGCCGTGCGTACCCGGGATACCTGAGCCCGAAGGCCCCGCCCCCGGGGGGGGGGGGCGGGGGGGGGCGGGGGGGGGGCCCGCCGTGGGTGGGTGTGAGCCACTCGGCCGGGCGGGGGGCGCCGAGCACCCGCGCCGCGA
>NZ_JBHYWP010000079.1:37504-40452 GCF_042751845.1 Streptomyces sp. NPDC059398
AGCCCCGCTTCGGGGCTTCGGGCTCAGGGGTTCAGGGGTTAGCGCCCCGTGTTCGTGGTGACAGCCGCTACGGCAGGTTCCGGGCCATCACGATCCGCTGGACCTGGTTGGTGCCCTCGTAGATCTGGGTGATCTTCGCGTCCCGCATCATGCGCTCCACCGGGTAGTCGCGCGTGTAGCCGTATCCGCCGAGCAGCTGGACCGCGTCCGTCGTGACCTCCATCGCGACGTCCGACGCGAAGCACTTGGCCGCGGCACCGAAGAAGGTCAGGTCGCCGTCGACGCGCTCCGACTTCGCGGCGGCCGAGTAGGTGAGCTGGCGGGCCGCTTCGAGCTTCATCGCCATGTCCGCGAGCATGAACTGGATGCCCTGGAAGTCGCCGATCGGCTTGCCGAACTGCTTGCGCTCCTGGACGTATCCCTTGGCGTAGTCGAGTGCGCCCTGCGCGATGCCGATGGCCTGGGCGGCGATCGTGATGCGGGTGTGGTCCAGGGTCTTCATCGCCGTGGCGAAGCCGGTGCCCTCCTCGCCGATCATGCGGTCGGCGGGGATCCGGACGTTGTCCAGATAGACCTCGCGGGTCGGGGAGCCCTTGATGCCGAGCTTCTTCTCGGGGGCGCCGAAGGAGACGCCCTCGTCGGACTTCTCGACCACGAAGGCGCTGATGCCCTTGGAGCGCTTGGCGGGATCGGTGACGGCCATCACCGTGTAGTACTCGGAGACGCCCGCGTTGGTGATCCAGCGCTTCACACCGTTGAGCACCCAGAAGTCGCCGTCGCGCACGGCCCTGGTCTTCATGCCCGCCGCGTCCGAACCCGCGTCGGGCTCGCTCAGACAGTACGAGAACATGCCGTCGCCCTGGGCGAGGCGGCCCATGTACTTCTTCTTGAGGTCCTCGGAGCCGGAGAGGATCACCGGGAGCGAGCCCAGCTTGTTCACGGCGGGGATCAGCGAGGAGGAGGCGCAGACGCGGGCCACCTCCTCGATGACGATGACCATGGCGAGCGCGTCGGCCCCGGCGCCGCCGTACTCCTCGGGTACGTGGACGGCGTGCAGGTCGGCGGCGGTCAGCGCGTCCAGCGCCTCCTGCGGGAAGCGGGCCTCCTCGTCGACCGCGGCGGCGAACGGCGCGATCTTCGCCTCGGCTAGGGCACGGACCGAGTCGCGGAGCATGTCGTGCTCTTCGGCCGGGCGGTACAGGTCGAAATCGGGCGAACCTGCCAAGGTCACTCACTCCCCAGGATGCTAACTACCGTTAAGTAACCCAATTTTAGGGGCTGCCCGCGTCCAGGGATACGTGAGGTTGGCGACAGGTTCGCGGCAGGGCGGGCCGGGAGTGCGCGACAGGGCCGGAGCAGGGCGCCGAACGGCCCGGCTATGCTCGGGCGCGCACCCGATCCCGTACGCCCCCTGGAGCTTCCGATGGCCCTGAAAATCACCGTGATCGGTACCGGCTATCTCGGTGCCACCCACGCCGCGGCCATGGCGGAGCTGGGATTCGATGTGCTCGGCCTCGATATCGTGCCCGAGAAGATCGAGATGCTCTCGCAGGGGCGCGTACCGATGTACGAGCCCGGCCTTGAGGAGATCCTCCAGCGCCATGTCGCGGGGATCGAGGGGTCCACCGGGCGGCTGCGCTTCACCACCTCGTGGGAGGAGGCGGGCGAGTTCGGTGATGTGCACTTCGTGTGCTGCAACACCCCGCAGAAGCACGGTGAGTACGCCTGCGACATGTCGTACGTCGACAACGCGTTCCGCTGGCTCGCCCCGCATCTGAAGCGGGACGCGCTGGTCGTCGGGAAGTCGACCGTGCCCGTCGGCAGCGCGGCCAGGCTCGCCGGGGTGCTCCGGGAGCTGGCGCCCGCGGGTGAGAGCGTGGAGCTGGCGTGGAACCCGGAGTTCCTGCGCGAGGGCTTCGCCGTCCAGGACACCCTGCACCCCGACCGGATCGTCGTGGGGGTGGAGAGCGCGGGGGCCGAGAAGCTGCTGCGCGAGGTGTACGCGGGCCCGGTGGGCGAGGGCTCCCCGTTCGTGGTGACCGACTTCCCCACGGCCGAGCTGGTGAAGACGGCGGCGAACTCCTTCCTCGCCACGAAGATCTCCTTCATCAACGCGATGGCCGAGGTCTGCGAGGCCGCCGACGGCGATGTCGCGAAGCTGGCGGAGGCGCTCGGGTACGACGAGCGCATCGGCAACAAGTTCCTGCGGGCCGGAATCGGCTTCGGCGGCGGCTGTCTGCCCAAGGACATCAGGGCCTTCATGGCCCGCGCGGGCGAACTGGGCGCCGACCAGGCGCTGACCTTCCTCCGTGAGGTCGATTCGGTCAACATGCGCCGCCGCGGCCACATGGTGGAGCTGGCTCGCGAGGCGGTGGGCGGCGGTTCGTTCCTGGGCAAGCGGGTCGCGGTGCTCGGCGCGACCTTCAAGCCGGACTCGGACGACGTACGGGACTCCCCCGCACTGAACGTCGCGGGGCAGATCCACCTCCAGGGCGGCCAGGTCACCGTCTACGACCCCAAGGGCATGGAGAACGCCCGCCGGCTCTTCCCGACGCTCGGTTATGCGGAGAGCGCGCTGGACGCGGTGCGCGGCGCGGATGTCGTCCTGCACCTGACGGAGTGGCGCCAGTTCCGCGAGCTGGACCCGGCGGCGCTGGGCGCGGTGGCCTCCGAGCGGATACTGCTGGACGGCCGCAACGCGCTGGACCCGGCGGCGTGGCGGGAGGCCGGCTGGGTGTACCGGGCGATGGGACGGCCGCGGGCCTAGGGTCTGCCGGACCGGGACGGGCCGGACCGGTCCGTCCCCGGGTCGCGTCCGGAAGGGCGACCGGATGTACGCGGACCCGCCCGGAACCCGTGTTGCGCCGCCCGCCGCCGGGGGGCCGGGGTGGGGGGGGGCGGCGGGGCCGGGCCCCGCGGGGACCATGGGGGGTGGAGGGGGGCGGTGT
>NZ_JBHYWP010000080.1:0-9667 GCF_042751845.1 Streptomyces sp. NPDC059398
CCATCGGCGTGTCCGGGAGCGTACTCCCGGGGCCTGCGGTCAGCCGGTGCCGAACGCGATGGCCAGGTAGTGCTTCTCCGAGTCGGACGTGTAGTCGCTCAGGGTGTCGTCGGCCAGATAGAGCCGGCCGTCGGTGAACCGGATCTCGGCGCTGTCCGCCAGGAAGGTGGACTCGGCCCCGCGGACCGCCTCGTTGCCCGGGTTGTTCATCAGCAGGGTCTGCTTGAGGGTGGAGCCGTTGATCGAGACGACCTGACCGCCCTTGTTGTACGGGCCCGTCTTGTACGCGATGACGTTGGAGCCGTCCATCCGCACCGGATAGGCCGTGTAGCCGGGACCGGCGTCGGCGCGGCCCGGGGCCGCCTTGCCGGTGCCCAGGTCGAAGGCGACGATCTCGTTGGTCTGGCCGACCGCGTCACCGGTGCCGTCGTGCTGCTCGGTCGGGATGTACAGCCGGTCGTCGCCGACGGCCACGCCGGTGCACTCCTCGACCGATGTGCTGCCGCACTTGCCCCCGTAGGCGTCGGCGTTGGCCGCGATACGGGCACGCAGCTTGCCGGTCCTGGCGTCGATGGAGAAGTAGTCCGAGATACCGCTGCCGTCGCCCGCGGTGTCACCGACGTCGGCGGCCACGACGAGCGGGTCGGTGGAGACGACGTGGGCGTACTCGACGCCCGACGGCATCTTGTACGAGGAGATCGGCGCGCCGGTCTTAGGGTTCAGGTTCTGAACGCTGACCTGCGGGCTGTTGTAGTCGCCGCACTTGCGGACGGCGACCAGGGTGGTGGCGCCGCCGGCGTACCCGGCGTCCTCGCACTGGTCCGTGGAGACCTTCGGCGCCCAGCGCAGCTCGCCCTTCTCCAGGCCCCAGGCGGCTCCGCCGTGGGTGCTGCCGGTGGCGACGGTGTCGCCGCCGAGGGTGACCTCGTCGACGCTGACCTTGTCGTCGCCGTCCTTGTACGACTTCTGCCAGAGGAGCTTGCCGCTGTCGAGGTCGAGCGCGGCGACCTCCGAGCAGCCCCAGAACTGCTTGGCCTTCGTCGGCACCTTCGGCTGGAAGGCGATGGCCGTCTTGTCGTCCTTGCTGACGTGGCTGGTCGCGGCGCAGACCGGGCCCGGGAGCGGAAGCTTCCAGACCTGGGTGCCCTTGACCGCGTCGTAGCCGTACACCGCGTTGACGCCGGACTTCACATACAGCTTGTCGGTGGTCCAGGAGCCGTTGACGCCGGTGACGTCGCTGACCTTGGGGGCCGGCATCTGGAAGAGGACCTTGGAGTTGGTGTCCGCGGGCACCTTCTCCTTGCCTCCGGTGCCCTTGGCGGTGTCGGAGCCGTTCTTGTCGCCGCCGCCCGTGGGGCCCGCGCTCGACACCTCCGCCCCCTTGTCGTCCTTGCTGGCCGAGTAGACGAAGCCGGCCCCGACGATCAGCACGATCGCGACGACCGCCGCGGTGATGATCTTCGCGTTGATGCCGAACTTCCCGCCACCGCCGCCGTCCAGACTGCCGTTCGCGGGCTGCATGGGCTGCGTCGTGTACGGAGGCGCCGGTACACCTGGCTGCTGCTGCGGGAAGCCGTACCCGGGGCCGCCGGGCTGCTGTTGCTGCTGCGGGGGCGGGAACGCGTATGCGGGAGCGCCGGGTTGCGGTTGAGGTGGCTGCTGCTGGGGCGCCTGTGGCTGCGGTGGCGGCGCCTGCTGCGGGTAGCCGTAACCGGGCTGGGGCGGCGGCGCCTGCGGGTAGCCGTAGCCCGGCCCCTGCGGGGGCTGCGGGCCGGCGGGCGGCGGCGTCTGCGGCGGAGGCGGCGTCTGCGGTGCCTGGTGGGGCGGAACCGGTGGGGCGCCGGGCGGTGGCGAGTTCGGCGGCGGGGGCGGGGTGCCGTACCCGCCCGCCGGGGGCTGCCCGGGCGGGGGCTGCTTGGGTGCGCCGAACCCGCCCTGGGGCGGGCCGTTGGGTGGCTGAGGCGGCCCGTTGGGTGGCTGGGGTGGCTGCGTCATCGTGTCTCTGCCTTCGTGGAGGGGGAGTTGAGGATTTGGGGACAGCTCACTTGCCGAAGACCAGCATCGTCTTCTCGGTGGTGTCGCCCCTCTTGCCCCTGACCTGGCCCGACATCAGGAAGAACCGGCCGTCCTGGTAGGCGACCAGCTTCGAGTAGAAGGAGTTCTCGATACTGGACGTCGACCCCGGGTTCTGCAGGAGCACACTCGCCTTGCCGCCCGTCGACGGGATGGAGACGACCGCGCCGCCAGCGTCGTACGAGGGTTCCTTGTACGCGATGAGGCTGGAGCCCTCCATCCGCAGCGGCAGCATCGTACGGTCGCCGCCCGCGGGCACCCGCCACTTCTCCTTGCCCGAGTTCAGGTCGAAGGCGACCACCGCGTTGGCGCCGCTCTTCACCTGGGTCGGCAGATACAGCGTGTTGGCGTCGGCGGCCGTGCCGACACAGCCCTGGAGATCACGGTCGATGATGGAGAGACCGCACTCGGGCTGGAAGCTGTCCTTCGTGGTCAGCTGGGAGCGCCGGGTTCCGTCGTGCTTGAGGACGGAGATGTTCCAGGACTTCTTCTTCTCGTTGGTCGAGTAGATGACCAGCGGGTCGAGCGAGTAGACCTTCTTGACCTGCCAGCCCGCCGGGAGCCCGAACGTCCACTTGGACTTGCCGGTCGACGGGTTCAGCTCCTGCACCTGCTCGGTCGCATCCGGCTGGCCGCTCTTGGTGCACGACTCGACCGCGATCAGCTTGGCGCCGCCCGCGAACGCGTCGGGCTGGCACGCGCCCGCCATCTTCCCGAAGATCTTGTGTCCGTCGCTGACCGAGAAGGCGCTGGAGGGCCCCATCCGGCTGGCGGTCACGGTGTCGCCCGCGATCGTCAGCTCCAGGGAGCTCATGATGTCGAAGCTGCCCTCCTGCGGGATCTGCTTCTTCCAGCCGCCCTTGCCCGCCTTCAGGTCGATGGCCTGCATCTGGTTGCAGTCGGCCTTGTCGGTGTCGTTGCTCTTGTACGCGATGACGATCTTGCCGTCGGGGGTGGTCTGGCGGGGCGCCGCGCAGATCGCGTGCGGCACAGGCACGCTCCACTTCTCCTTGCCGTCGTTCACGCCGTACGCGGTGACCGTCTTGTACATGGCGCGTACGACGACATCGCCGGCGAACCACATGCCGTAGTTCTGGGCGCCGTTCTGCGGCAGTGCGACCTTGTTGGTCTGGAGCCAGAGGACCTTGTCCTCGCCGGCCTTGCGTCCGGCGTTGAGGTCGTCGTTGGCCGCGCGCCCGTCGCCGCTGCCGTCGCCCTGGTCGACACTGGCGGAAGCGGACGGCTTGTCGTCCGCGTTCTTGCTGTCGCTCGCGACCGGCTTCTTGTCGCCGTCGTCACCGCCCCCGACGGCGAAGAAGACCCCGGCGCCGACCACGAGCAGCGCCGCGACGGCCGCGCCGATGATGACGCCCGGCTTGCCCTTGAAGGGGTTCTTGCCCCCGCCCTGCGGCGGGACCGGGGCGCCCGGGTACTGCTGCTGCGGGTAGCCGTAGGGCCCCTGCTGCTGGCCGTAGGGTCCGGGCTGCTGCTGGCCGTAGGGTCCGGGCTGCTGCGGATATCCGTAGGGGCCGGGCTGCGGCTGCTGCGGAGCCTGTTGGGGGTATCCGTAACCGGGCTGCGGCCCGGACGGCGGCCCCTGCGGCGGCGTGGGCGGCTGGGCGGGCGGCTGCCCCGGCGGTGTCTGTCCCTGCGGTGCCTGTCCCGGTGGTGCCTGGGGCGGCGGCGGCATCTGCGGCGGCTGAGCGGGCGGTGGCGGAGCGCCGAAGCCACCCGGCGGAGGCTCCTGCGGGGCACCGAAACCGCCCTGCGGCGGCTGCTGGTCGGGTGGCTGAGTCATCAGCACATACCTCTTTACGCGGAGTCCACGGCCCGACCGGCCTCCCCCGCGATTCCGGCAGCGGCAGCCACCGGAATGGAGCGAATCGGGTGTGGATCCCACACATCAACGTCAGTCGAGCGGGAGTTCTTTCTATCACCCGGCCAACGCCGCGAGCAGGCCCGGTCACCCCCTGTTCCCAAGGGAGAACCGGGCTGTGATGCCCTCGTTATGCGCGTCGCGCGCCCCCGTGCGCAACCGCTACGCGTCTTCGGCGAGCTCCAGCCAGCGCATCTCCAACTCCTCGCGCTGACCGGTCAGTTCACGCAACTCGGCGTCCAGTTCGGCCACTTTGCCGAAGTCCGTCGCGTTCTCGGTGATCTGTGCGTGCAGCTTGCTCTCCCGGTCGGAGAACTTGTCGAGCTGCCGCTCGATCTTCTGGAGCTCCTTCTTCGCCGCGCGGTTGTCCTTCGCGGACACCGTGCCGGGGACGTCCTTGGCCACCGCCTGCACGGCGGCCGGGGTCTGTGCGTCGACCACCTTCCGACGGCGCTCCAGATACTCGTCGACACCGCGCGGCAGCATCCGCAGGGCCGCGTCGCCGAGCAGCGCGAAGACGCGGTCCGTGGTGCGCTCGATGAAGAACCGGTCGTGCGAGATCACGATCATCGAGCCGGGCCAGCCGTCGAGGAGGTCCTCCAGCTGGGTCAGGGTCTCGATGTCCAGGTCGTTCGTCGGCTCGTCGAGGAAGAGGACGTTGGGCTCGTCCATCAGCAGCCGCAGGATCTGCAGCCGCCGCCGCTCACCACCGGAGAGATCCCCGACCGGCGTCCACTGCTTCTCCTTGGAGAAACCGAACTGCTCGCAGAGCTGGCCCGCCGTCATCTCCCGGCCCTTGCCGAGGTCGACCCGGTCGCGCACCTGCTGCACCGCCTCCAGCACCCGCAGGCTGGGGTTGAGTTCGGCGACCTCCTGGGAGAGGTAGGCGAGCTTGACGGTCTTCCCGACGACGATCTTCCCGGCGGCGGGCTGGGCCTCGCCCTGGGTACGGGCCGCCTCGGCCAGCGCACGCAGCAGCGAGGTCTTGCCCGCGCCGTTCACCCCGACCAGGCCGATCCGGTCGCCGGGACCGAGCTGCCAGGTCAGATGCTGGAGCAGCAGCTTGTCCCCGGCCCGTACGGTGACGTCCTCCAGCTCGAAGACGGTCTTGCCGAGCCGCGCGTTGGCGAACTTCATCAGCTCGGAGGTGTCGCGCGGCGGCGGCACGTCGGCGATCAGTTCGTTGGCGGCCTCGATGCGGTAGCGGGGCTTGGAGGTACGGGCGGGGGCGCCCCGCCGCAGCCAGGCCAGCTCCTTGCGCATCAGGTTCTGCCGCTTGGACTCCTCGGTGGCCGCGATGCGTTCGCGCTCGGCCCGCGCGAAGACGTAGTCGCTGTAGCCGCCCTCGTACTCATGGACGGCGCCCCGCTGGACGTCCCACATCCGGGTGCACACCTGGTCGAGGAACCAGCGGTCGTGGGTGACGACGACGAGCGCCGAGCGGCGGGCGCGGAGGTGGCCGGCGAGCCAGGAGATGCCCTCGACGTCCAGATGGTTGGTGGGCTCGTCGAGCACGATCAGGTCCTGCTCGGCGATGAGCAGCTTCGCCAGGGCGATCCGGCGGCGCTCGCCACCGGAGAGCGGGGCGATGACGGTGTCCAGGCCCTGGGCGAAACC
The DNA here is from genome assembly GCF_042751845.1 of Streptomyces sp. NPDC059398. Classification (NCBI taxonomy): domain Bacteria; kingdom Bacillati; phylum Actinomycetota; class Actinomycetes; order Kitasatosporales; family Streptomycetaceae; genus Streptomyces; species Streptomyces sp. NPDC059398. The sequence continues at coordinate 5,567 of NZ_JBHYWP010000080.1, forward strand.
GGGCAGGTCGAGCCCGCCGAAGAGCCCGGTCAGGACATCCCTGATCTTGGCGCTGCCCGCCCACTCGTGGTCGGCGAGGTCGCCGATGACCTCGTGCCGGATGGTGGCCTGCGGGTCGAGCGAGTCGTGCTGGGTGAGGACACCGCTGCGCAGGCCGCCGTTGTGGGTGACGCGCCCGGTGTCGGGCTCCTCCAGACGGGCCAGCATCCGGATGAGGGTCGTCTTGCCGTCTCCGTTGCGGCCGACGACACCGATACGGTCGCCCTCGGAGACGCCGAGTGAGACACCGTCCAGCAGGGCACGGGTGCCGTAGACCTTGCTGACGGCCTCGACATTGACGAGGTTGACGGCCATTGACGCTCCTGGGACGGGGGTGATCGATCTCCCAGGGTACGGCGCGGTGGGCGGGACCTTTGCGTCACCTCCCGAACCCGCGTACAGTTTTCCGTACGTACAACTTTCTGTACATGCCGGAGGGAGCCGCCATGCGGACCATGACGTACACGGAATCACGCGCGAAGTACGCCGATACGCTCAACGCGGTGGTGGACGACCGCGAGGAGGTCGTGGTGACGCGTGCCGGGCACGACCCGGTCGTGATCGTGGCTCTGGACGAGTACGAGTCGCTGAAGGAGACGGCCTACCTGCTCCGGAGCCCGGCGAACGCCCGGCGCCTGCTGGCGTCGATCGAGCGCCTGGAGAGCGACGGCGGCACCACGCGCGAGCTGGCCGAGTGAAGTTCGTCTGGGACGAATCGGCCTGGGAGGACTACGTCTGGTGGCAGGCCCAGGACCGGAAGATCCTCAAACGTATCAACACCCTGCTGCAGGACGTCGCGCGCAACGGCAACGAGGGCATCGGCAAGCCGGAGCCCCTGAAACACGGGTTCCAGGGGTACTGGTCCCGCCGCATCACGGATGAGCACCGGCTGATCTACAAGGTGGTCGACGAAGAGGTCCGGATCGCCGCCTGCCGTTACCACTACGGACGCTGACCCGGGTACCGCTACGGGCGACGCCGACCCGGCGCGTCCCGCAGGACCGTCGCTCCCGCCACCCCCGACACCGCGGCCCGCGCGGAGCGGCAGGTCCCCGAGGCCAGGAGCTCCGCCGCGATCCGCTCGGCCGCTTCCGCGTCCTTCGCCAGGAATGCCGTCGTCGGGCCGGACCCCGAGACCAGCCCGGCGAGCGCGCCTGCGGCGGTGCCCGCGGCGAGCGTGTCCGCCAGGGAGGGGCGCAGGGAGAGCGCGGCCGGCTGGAGGTCGTTGGCCAGGGCGCCTGCCAGGGCCACCGTGTCGCCGGTGCGCAGCGCTTCGATCAGGGCGGGTGCGGCCTGCGGCGGTGCCGCGTCGGGGGTGAGGCGGTCGAACTCGCGGAAGACCGTCGGGGTGGAGAGCCCCCCGTCGGCCATCGCGAAGACCCAGTGGAAGGCGCCGCCCAGCTCCAGCGAGGTCAGCCGCTCGCCGCGGCCGGTGCCGAGCGCCGCCCCGCCGACCAGGCTGAACGGCACGTCGCTGCCCAACTCCGCGCACAGGGCGAGGAGTTCGTCGCGCGAGGCGCCCGTGGACCAGAGCGCGTCGCAGGCCAGCAGGGCGCCCGCACCGTCCGCGCTGCCGCCCGCCATGCCGCCCGCGACCGGGATGTCCTTGTCGATGTGGAGGTGTACGCGGGGCTCGATACCGCGCGCCGCCGCGAGCAGTTCGGCCGCCCGCGCCGCCAGGTTCGTACGGTCCAGCGGGACCAGCTCGGCGCCGGGGCCGGTGCAGGTGATGCGCAGAGTGTCCGCGGGGGTGACGGTGACCTCGTCGTACAGCGACACCGCGAGGAAGACGTTGGCCAGGTCGTGGAAGCCGTCGGGACGGGCACCGCCCACCGCGAGCTGGACGTTGACCTTGGCGGGGACGCGGACGGTGACGCCCGCCCGCTCCCCAGTACCGGTGTGGAGCGTCATGCCTTGCCCTCCGGGGTCCGCTCGGTCTCGGCGGTCCCGGGGGTCCGCTCGGTCCCGGGGGTCTGGTCGGTCTTCGGGGCGGGCCTGCCCTCCGCGATCCGGGCGAACTCCTCCACCGTCAGGGACTCCCCGCGCGCCTGCGGTGAGATCCCGGCGGCGACCAGTGCGGCCTCGGCGGCCGGCGCGGAGCCCGCCCAGCCGGCGAGTGCGGCCCGGAGGGTCTTGCGGCGCTGGGCGAACGCCGCGTCGACGACCGCGAAGACCTCTTCCTTCGTCGCCGTGGTCGCGATCGGTTCGGTGCGCCGGACCATGGACACCAGGCCCGAGTCGACGTTCGGTGCGGGCCAGAACACATTGCGGCCGATGGACCCGGCCCGCTTGACGTGCGCGTACCAGTTGGCCTTGACCGAAGGCACCCCGTACACCTTGCTGCCGGGCTCGGCCGCGAGCCGGTCGGCGACCTCCGCCTGGACCATCACCAGGGTCCGCTCGATCGAGGGGAACCTGGCCAGCATCGTCAGCAGGACCGGGACGGCCACGTTGTACGGGAGGTTCGCGACCAGCGCCGTGGGCGGCGGGCCGGGGAGTTCGGTGACCTGCATCGCGTCGGAGTGGACGAGCGTGAAGCGGTCGGCGCGGGCGGGCAGCCTGGCCTCGACCGTCGCGGGCAGCGCGCCCGCCAGCACATCGTCGATCTCGACGGCGACCAGCCGGTCGGCCGCTTCGAGGAGCGCCAGGGTCAGCGAACCGAGGCCGGGGCCGACCTCCACGACCACGTCGTCCCGGGTCACATCGGCGGTACGGACAATCCTGCGCACCGTGTTGGCGTCGATGACGAAGTTCTGGCCGCGCTGCTTGGTCGGGCGTACGCCGAGCGCGGTGGCCAGTTCGCGGATGTCGGCGGGGCCCAGCAGGGCGTCGGAGACTTCGGATGCCTGGGGGGACGCCGCAGGGGATGCCTCGGGTTCAGTGCTGCTCACCCGTCAAGCCTACGGCCGGGCGAAGGGCTCCCGGTGCGCGCCGGGCTCGTACTGTCCGCGCGGGGTGCGCGCCGTGCACGCCCGGACGGGCGCCCGTCCGGGCACCGGCTCACGTACCGGCGCGCGTACTGGGGCCCGGACCCGCTCACGTACCGGCGCGCGCCCGGCGCTCCCACCACCCGCATCGCCCGCACCCTGCGAACCTCCCGCGCGTCAGACGGTGTCGCCGTCCAGGCCGAACGCCCGCACCGTGTTGGCCATGAGCGCGGCGGCCAGTTCGTCCTCGCCGATGTCCCGTACCGCTGCCATCGCCCGTACCGTCACCGGAATGAGATACGGCGCATTCGGCCTTCCCCGGTAGGGCGCGGGCGTGAGAAAAGGCGCATCCGTTTCGACGAGTACGAGTTCCAGCGGGGCCACGGCGAGTGCGTCACGCAGCGGCTGGGCGTTCTTGAACGTCATATTGCCCGCGAAGGACATGAAATAGCCGCGGGCCGCGCAGAGTTCGGCCATTTCGGCGTCGCCGGAATAGCAGTGGAATACGGTGCGGTCCGGCGCCCCTTCCTCGTCCAGAATGCGGAGGACATCGGCGTGCGCCTCGCGGTCGTGAATGACCAGCGCCTTTCCGTGCCTTTTCGCCATCTCGATGTGCGCCCGGAACGAACGCTCCTGGGCGGCCACGCCCTCCGGTCCGGTGCGGAAGTGGTCGAGGCCGGTCTCGCCGACGGCCCGCACCTGCGGGAGTCCGGCCAGCCGGTCGATCTCGCCGAGCGCCTCGTCCAGCGCGCTGTCACCGCCTGCGGCGCGTGCACCCTGCCGCGACCAGCCTCCCCCAGCCCCGGGGGGCTGGGAGGTGCCCCCATCGTCCCCCAGCACGATGCGGGGCGCCTCGTTCGGGTGCAGGGCGACCGCCGCGTGCACGTTCTCGTACGCGGCGGCCGTATCGGCTGCCCAGCGGGAGCCCTTCAGGTCACACCCCACCTGGATCACGGTGGTCACCCCGACGGACGAGGCCCTGGCCGCGGCCGCGGCGGCGCCGGGGGGCCGCGTGCTCGACCACCATGAGCGTCGCACCGGCCCACTCACCGCCGATGGCGAGGCCCTGGACGACGCGGAACAGCACCCGCAGCACGGGAGCCGCGACGCCGAGCGTCTCGGACGTGGGGAGGAC
>NZ_JBHYWP010000080.1:9677-39998 GCF_042751845.1 Streptomyces sp. NPDC059398
CCGGCGCCCGCCACTCCACAGACGCCCGCTACGCACCGCTCGTCCGCCCCCCCCCCCACCCCCCCCCCCCCCCCCCACCGCTGGACACCACCCCCCCCCCCCGCCACCCACCCCCCCCCCCCCCCACGGTGGTGTCCTGCATGTCCAGATGGGTGTGCGAGTCGGCCACCGGCACGGCGAGCGGTGCGGGCAGCGGCGGCGGCGCGGTGTCCTTGCTCATGGCGCCCGATCCTATGGGGCGCCTCCCGGCCCCTGGTGCCGGGCCTGCCTCGGGGAGGGCCGCCGTGCGGGGGCCGGTCCTGCCTTGGGGAGGGCCTCGGTGGACGCGGTGGTCCACCCGCGGGGAACGGTCGTCTACCCGCGGTGGTGGAAGGGGTGCAGCAGGTCCCGGAGCTGCCAGTGGTGGTGCTCGGCGGGTGCGGGGGTCGCCCCGCCCGCGGCTGCGGTGTCGTGCGGGGTCCCGGAGCCGGTCTCCTGGTGCGCGGCGTCCCTGCCGGCCCCGAACGGTCCGGCGGGCGGCGTGACGGTGTCCGGGTAATGAAGCAGATTCTGCACCGACGAGACCCGCCCGGACCTCATGATGCGTACGACGTGGCCGCCGCAGTTCAGACAGCTCGGATTGGAAAGCGGCGAGGGAACACGCTCGCCGTCGGCCCGGTATACGACAAAGTTCTCGCCGGAAGCGCCTACGTGGTGCTCGATCTCGTACGACTGCTCCCAGCCATGGCCACACCGCATACAGGCGAAGGAATACGCCTCGTGGGCGGTGCTCTCAACTATCTCACTCATGCCAGCTCCTCTTGTCCGACGGACAAGCCTTCCGTGGGGCGATTCCGTCCCACTTCCCAGTGGACGCCTCCGGCTCCCGGAATGCATCAGGTGCTGCCGACTATTGGACCGGTTTTGGCCTGCTCGTGGCCTAAGGTCCCGTGATCACGTTGCCCGCTTTGCCAACCGCGCGGGTCCTTTACCTCCCGGTGGCACACCTGCGCCGCCGGGCCCCGTGACGGCCACGGTCCGACGCCGTACGGGCACACTCGGGCGTCACACGGGCGCCCTCAGACACCCTCAGGCACCCGCGCCCTTGACCGTCCCGTTGCCCGCTTCCGCTGCCCGGCCCCTCACCCGTGTCCCCCGCCCTTGACCGGCCCCGTACCCGCCTCCTTCGCCGCATTCTTGGCGGCGACCACCGCGTCGAACACCTCACGCTTGGGCAGCCCCGCGTCGGCGGCGACCGCCGCGATGGCCTCCTTGCGCCGCTCGCCGGCCTCCTCGCGCACCTGCACCCTGCGCACCAGCTCGGCGGGGTCCAGCTCCTGCGGCCCGGCATCGGGGGCGCCCTCGACCACGACCGTGATCTCGCCCCGTACGCCGTCCGCCGCCCACTCGGCGAGCGCCTTCAGCCCGCCGCGCTTCACTTCCTCGTACGTCTTGGTCAGCTCACGGCAGACCGCCGCCCTGCGGTCCGCGCCGAAGACCTCCGCCATCGCGGCGAGCGTGTCGTCCAGCCGGTGCGGGGCCTCGAAGTACACCAGCGTCCTGCGCTCGGCCGCGACCTCACGGAGCCTGCCGAGCCGCTCGCCCGCCTTGCGCGGCAGGAAGCCCTCGAAGCAGAAGCGGTCGACGGGCAGCCCGGACAGCGCCAGCGCGGTCAGCACGGCCGACGGCCCCGGGACCGCCGTGACCCTGATGTCCTGCTCGACGCACGCGGCGACCAGCCGGTAACCGGGGTCCGAGACCGAGGGCATGCCCGCGTCCGTGACCAGCAGCACCCGTGCCCCGCCGGTCAGCGCCTCGACCAGCTCCGGGGTACGGGCCGACTCGTTGCCCTCGAAGTAGGAGACGACACGCCCCGTGGTCTGGACGCCCAGCGCCTGGGTCAGCCGGCGCAGCCGCCGGGTGTCCTCGGCGGCGACGACATCGGCCGTCGCCAGTTCCTCCGCGAGCCGGGGCGGCGCGTCCGACACATCACCGATGGGGGTCCCTGCGAGTACCAGCATTCCTGTCACCACTCCATTCTCCCAGCCCCGTGCACACCACTCTCACAGTCCGGTTCCCTACGATGGCGCGGTGACGAGTACAGCGCCTCAAGCCCTGAAGGGCCAAGACCCGGGGGAACAGCCGCCCGCCTGGGGGCGCAGGCTGCGCCGCTTCGGGTACGCAGGCCCGCGCGGGGCAGGACTGCGCGAGCGGCTGGTGCCGCCGTACGCCTCGCCAGGACCGCAGGTGTGGCACGTGCTCGGCATCTCCCCCGCCCTCGCGGAGCGGCTGGTGCGCTGGTCCGCCTGGGGCGGCCCGCTCCTTGTCACGCTGGTCGCCGGGGTGCTGCGGTTCTGGAACCTGGGCAGCCCGCACGCGGTGATATTCGATGAGACGTATTACGCGAAGGACGCCTGGGCGCTGATCCACCAGGGGTACGAGGGCCACTGGCCGGACAACATCAACAACGCGATCCTGGCCAACCCCGCACACGTCTCGGTGCCGTCCGACCCCGGCTATGTGGTGCACCCGCCGATGGGCAAGTGGCTCATCGGGGCCGGTGAGCACTTCTTCGGCTTCACGCCGTTCGGCTGGCGCTTCATGACCGCGCTGCTCGGCACTCTCTCGGTGCTGATGATCTGCCGGATCGGCAGGCGGCTGCTGCGTTCGACGTTCCTGGGGTGTCTGGCGGGCGCGCTGCTGACGGTCGACGGGCTGCACTTCGTGATGAGCCGCACCTCGCTGCTCGACCTCATCGTGATGTTCTTCGTGGTGGCGGCCTTCGGGGCGCTGCTGATCGACCGGGACCGGACCAGGGCCCGGCTGGCCGCCGCCCTGCCGGTGGGCGAAGAGGGCGGGCTGCGGCCCGACAGCGGGGTGGCGAGCACCGTGCGGCTGGGGCTGCGGCCCTGGCGGATCGTGGCCGGTGTGCTGCTCGGACTGTCCGCCGCCACCAAGTGGAACGGGCTGTACGTCCTGGTCTTCTTCGCGGTGATGGCGGTGCTCTGGGACGTGGGAGCCCGCCGCACGGCCGGTGCCGTCCGCCCCTACCGCGCCGTCCTGCGCCATGACGTGCTGCCGGCCTTCGTCTCGACGGTGCCGGTCGCCGTGGTGACGTACATGCTCTCCTGGACCGGCTGGTTCGTGGCCAAGGGCGGGTACTTCCGCGACTGGGCGAACCAGCGCGCCGGGCTCTCCCCCGACCACATCAAGCTGCCGGTGCTGGGCACGGTCCATCTGCCGCAGTTCGACATGAGCTGGGTCCCCGCGTCACTGCGCAGCTTCTGGCACTACGAGGCCGAGGTCTACAGCTTCCACGTCAATCTGACCGAGGGGCACCAGTACCAGTCGAACCCGTGGAGCTGGCTCGTGGTGGGCCGCCCCGTCTCGTACTTCTACGAGTCCCCGAAGCCGGGCGTGGACGGCTGCCCGCAGGGCACCGAGAACTGCGCCCGCGAGGTGCTCGCGATGGGCACCCCGCTGCTCTGGTGGGCGGGGTGCTTCGCGGTGCTGTACATCCTGTGGCGCTGGGCCTTCCGCCGGGACTGGCGGGCCGGGGCCGTGGCGTGCGGGATCGCGGCCGGGTATCTGCCCTGGTTCATGTACCAGCAGCGGACGATCTTCTTCTTCTACGCGGTCGTCTTCGTGCCGTTCCTCTGTCTGGCCGTCGCCATGATGATCGGCGCGATCCTCGGTCCGCCCGGGTCGAGCGAGCGGCGCCGTGCGGTGGGGGCGATCGGTGCGGGTGTCCTGGTGCTGCTGATCGTCTGGAACTTCATCTACTTCTGGCCGCTGTTCACCGGGGACGCGATCCCGCTGAGCCAGTGGAACAACCGGATGTGGCTGAACACCTGGATCTGACGCGGGGATCCGGTGCCTGCGTCCGCCGCTCTCTCCGCCGTCGGGCGTCGGGCGTCGGCATTGGGCGTCGGGCGTCGGGCGTCCGCCGTCGGGCGTCGGGCGTCGGGCGTCGGGCGTCGGGCGTCGCCCATGATTCCGGTCGGGTAACGACGCCCCCGGCGCCACCCCTGTCCCGTACGCTGCTGAACACAACTCTCTTGAACATGTTCAAAGAGACTCCTGGGGAGGGGACGCAGCAGTGCGTAACGGGGCGAAGATAGGCATCGTGGGCGGGGTGTTCGCGGTGGTGGCCGGCGGGGTCGGCTACGGCGCATACAACATCTGGAACGCGGTGGACGGTTCGGGCGGCGGGGGCGGCTCCATCAACACGGCCCAGGCCGCGCCCGCCCGGCGGACCGGCCCGCCGACCGCGGACGAGATCAGCGGTACGGCCAAGGACTTCCTCGCGGCCTGGGCGAAGGGCGACGCGGACGGGGCGGCCGGGCTGACCGACAACGCGGCCGACTCACAGCCGCTGCTTGCCGGTTACCGCACGGACGCCCACGTCAGCAAGGTGACCCTGACGCCCGGTGCGGCCTCGGGTGCGAAGGTGCCGTTCACGGTGAAGGCCACCGTCTCGTACGAGGGGAAGACCAAGCCCTGGTCGTACGCGTCCTCGCTGCGAGTCGTACGCGGGGTGACGACGGGCCGGGCGCTGGTGGACTGGGAACCTTCGGTGATCCACCCGGACCTGAAGAAGGACGAGACGCTCACCACCGGTGAGGCCGAGTCCGCGCCCGTCAAAGCCGTCGACCACAACGGGGCGGAGCTGACGAAGGCGAAGTACCCCTCGCTGGGGCCGGTCCTGGACTCGCTGCGGCAGAAGTACGGCGACAAGGCGGGCGGCAAGCCGGGCATCGAGACGTACATCTCGGGTGACGGTTCGGACGACGCCACCCCCGCCCGGACCCTGCTGACCCTCTCCAAGGGCACCCCCGCCCTGCTGCACACCACGCTCGACGCGGGGGCGCAGGCGGCGGCCGAGACGGCGGTGAAGAAGTTCAGCGAGTCGTCGGTGGTAGCGGTCAAGGCGAGCACCGGCGAGATACGCGCGATCGCCAACAACCGCGCCGACGCCTTCGACGCGGCGACGCAGGGCAAGCTCGCGCCCGGCTCGACGATGAAGATCATGACCGCCGCGATGCTCATCGACAACGGTCTGGCATCCGAGAAGAGCCCCCTCCTCTGCGAGCCTTCGGTCCTCTGGCAGGGCCAGACCTTCCACAATCTGGACAACTTCTCCATCCCGGGCGGCACCATGGAGCAGGCGTTCGCGCGCTCCTGCAATACCGCCTTCATCAAGCCGGTCGGGAAGCTGAACGACCGCGGCATCGCGGACACCGCCCTGCCGGACACCGCGAAGAAGTACTTCGGCATCGGCTCGGTCTGGAACGTCGGCATCCCCACCTTCGACGGCGGCGTGCCGCAGACGTCCGGCCCCAACACCGCGGCGGCGATGATCGGTCAGGGTCTCGTCCAGATGAACCCGCTGAACATGGCGTCGGTCACCGCCACCGCCCGCAGCGGCGCGTTCCACCAGCCGGTCATCGTGCCCAGGTCACTGCGCGAGGGCGACACAGCCACCGCGCAGCCTCTCCCGGCCAACACCGCGCAGCAGCTGCGCGACATGATGCACACCACGGCGACGGCCGGGTACGGGACGGGCACCGCGGCAATGTCGGGGGTCGGCGGGTACAAGGGCGCCAAGACCGGCTCGGCGGAGGTCGACGCCCAGGGCAAGTCCAACAGCTGGTTCACCGGATTCAGCGACGACCTGGCCGCTGCGGCGGTCGTCCAGTCCGGCGGCCACGGCGGCGACGCGGCGGGCCCGGTGGTCGCGGCGGTGCTGGCGGCGGGCTCCTAGGGGCTGTCCGGCGGATCACGCCGCAGACGCGGGGCCTGGCACGCCCATCTGCGGCGTTGTCGTCGGTTGACGACGCTCCGCGTCGCCGCCCTCCTCCGCCTTGCAGCTGGACGCACCAGACCCCGCTCACCAGGACCGATCGGGAACCGGCGACACCTGCGCCCTGATCCGCCGGACAGCCCCTGAGCTTGTCTCGGAAAGTGACAACAAGTTCGCGTGGTACGTACACCGGCCGCTAGCGTGACGGACCATGAGCACTTCCGAACCCCCTGTCAATCCCCGGTTCGCCGAGGCGCTGCGTGAACTGGGCCTGGAGGTCGAGGTCCGCGGATTTCCCGAGGCGACGCGGACAGCGGCCGAGGCGGCGGCCGCGATCGGCTGCGAGCTCAGCGCGATCGTCAAGTCACTGGTCTTCGAGGCCGACGGGGCGCCCGTCCTGGTCCTGCTGGACGGGTCGTCCCGGGTCGACACGGACCTCGTACGGGAGGTGCTGGGCGCCGAGAAGGTCAAGCGCGCCGACGCCGCTCTCGTACGGGAGACCACCGGGTACGCGATCGGCGGGGTGCCGCCCTTCGGCCACCGCAGCCGCACCCGGGTCATCGCCGACCGCGGCCTCCTTGAGCACCCCGTCGTATGGGCCGCCGCGGGCACCCCGCACACGGTCTTCGCCCTGGAGCCGAAGGCGGTGGTCGCCCACGCGGGCGCCACACTCGCGGATGTCCGGGAGTCCGCCGCGTGACACTCACGGTCATCCTCGCCGTCGTCCTCGCGGCGATAACGCACGCCAGCTGGAACGCCATTGCCCACCACATCAAGGACCAGCTGGTCTCCTTCACCCTGATCTCCGGGGGCGGGCTGCTGGTCGGCGCACTGGGCGCGCTGTTCGTCCCCTTCCCGGCCGCGGCGGCGTGGCCGTATCTGCTCGTGTCGGCCGCGCTCCACGTCACGTACATGCTGCTGCTCATGCGGTCGTTCAGCCTCGGCGACTTCGGCCAGATGTACCCGATCGCGCGCGGTACCGCCCCGCTCGTGGTGACCGTGCTGGCCGCGGTCTTCGTCCATGAGGTCCCGAACGGCTGGCAGCTCGCGGGGGTCGCGGTGGCCTGCGCCGGACTCGTCGGCGTGGCGCTCTGGGGCCTGAAGGGGTCCCGCCCGCAGTGGCCGGCGATCATCGCGGCGCTCGCCACCGGCCTGGCGGTCGCCTCGTACACGACAGTCGACGGCGTCGGCGTCCGCGACTCGGGCTCCTCGCTGGGATACATCGCCTACCTGATGATCCTGGAGGGCATCGCCATCCCGGCGTACGCGCTCTACCGGCGCCGGGGCCAACTCACCGCCCAGCTGCGCCCGTACGCCAGCAAGGGGCTGATCGGCGGTGCGATGTCGGTGGTCGCGTACGGCCTGGTCCTGTGGGCCCAGACCCGCGCCCCGCTCGCCCCGATCGCCGCGCTGCGCGAGTCGTCGATCATCGTGGGCGCGGCGATCGGTGCGCTCTTCTTCAAGGAGAGGTTCGGGGCACCGAGGATCGCGGCGGCGGGGCTGATGGTGGTCGGCATCGGGCTGATGCTGCATACGGCTTAGCGGGGAGTCCGGGCGTTCCGGGCATCAGGCGTCGGGCGTCGGGCGTCGGGCGTCGGGCGCAGGACGTCACGGGCAGGACGTCACGGGCAGGACGTCACGGGCAGGACGTACATCGGGGGCAGACGTACAACCGCCTGCGCCGCATCCGCCTACCGGCCGCGGCGCAGGGCGTACACCCGGAGTCTGCTGTAGCCGCGCACCGAGACGGGGCGCAGGGAGCGCAGCCGGTACGGGGCGCCGGGGCCCGCACCACCGGCGCCGCCCCCGCCGTCCGCGCCTCCGTCCGCCCCTCCCCCGGGCGCGGAGCGGCCGATCCCGGTCGCGAAGGACTCGTCGGTGAGGATCGTGCCGGGGCGCGCGACGGAGGTGAGGCGGGCGGCGATGTTCACCACCTCGCCGTACACATCACCGAGCCGGTGCACCACCTGCCCGTAGGCCAGCCCGGTGCGCAACTCCGGCAGTACGGTGTCGCGTTCGGCCGACTCCGTCAGCTCCAGGGCGGTATCGGCGGCTGCGCCGGGACTGTCGCAGAGGAACAGCACCTCGTCCCCGATGGTCTTCACGATTCGGCCGCCGTGCCGCGAGACGGCATCGGCCGCCAGGGATTCGAAACGCTCCAGTACGTCCACGAGCGCCGCCTCACCGACGCGCCGGGTGAGGGCCGTGTACCCGACCATGTCCACGAAGCCGATCACCTGCCCGGAGCGCCCGGCGTCCGGCGGGGCGGCGGTGACCCGGCCCGCGTGCGCGGCGAGGTGGCGGCGCCAGACGTAGTTCTGCAGGTGTTCGAGGGCGGGCAGCGCCTCGGCCGCGGCCTCGGCCGCGCCGCGCGCGCGGGACGTCTCACCGTGCGCCCCGGCCGCCCCGGCCGCCCCGGTGGCCTCGCTGTCCTGGTCCGCGACGACGAGGGACATCTGCCACTCCGCCAGCCGCGCCAGATGGTGTCCGAGGGCCCGGGTGACGGCGGACTCCTGGCCCGGTGCGACAAGACCGGAACCGAACAGCCGGGCCGCAGTGCGGGCGGCGGCCACATCGGCGTCGGTGAAGATCACCGCGTCATCGTCGACGGCGGCGAAGCCGAGGGCCCGCCACAGCCTGCGGAGGTCATCCGGCGGAAGCCCGGACTCCTCGGCGACTTGCTCACGGGTGTACCGGCGGGCGCCCCCGAGGAGCGTCTCCTCCAGCCCGGGGGCGGTCATCCGGGTCTCGGGCATCCGGGCCTCGGACATCCGGGCCTCAGGTGGTGTGCACGATGAGGACATCGGCGTCCGCCTTGCGGGCGATGTCGGACGGCACGGATCCGAGCAGCCGCCCCGCCAGGGTGTTCAGCCCCCGGTTGCCGACGACGACCAGGCTCGCGCTCCGGTCCGTGACCGCACGGGCCAGCGCCGGTACGGGGTCGCCCTCCACGGCCAGCGTCTCGATCTCCCGCGCCCCGGCGGCCTCCGCGCGCCCCCGGGCGATCCGCAGGGTCTGCTCCGCGGGCGCGGAACCCTCGACCTGGTACGCCTCACCGCGCAGCGCGTCCTGAGCGGCGAGGCTGTCCTCCCTGCCGATGGGCCGGTAGGCACAGAGCACGATGAGCCGGGCGCCGTTCGAGACGGCGACGGCGGCCGCCCGGTCCACCGCGGCGTAGGACGAAGTCGACCCGTCGGTGCCGACAATCACGGTCTCGTATGCGGTCATGACGGGTGACCATAGCCGCCCGCGGACCGCCTCACGAGCCCGCGCGGACAGTCCGCTCGGAGGTTGTGCGGCACTGACAAATCCGTTGCGGGGCGGGCCACTCGGATGCTCCCCGCACGCCAAATCCGGTCGGCCGGGACCTGCGTCGCCTCCCGCCGGAATGTCACGGTCCTGTCATACGGCGATCACGCCAGGAACTCCCCTGAACCGCCCGGCATCTCAATTTCCAGAAGCACGGCGAGAGGCCCGGTAACCGGCCGGCCGGCCGGTGTTCCCAAGGTCAGAACCCATTGAGGAGAGAATGATGCTCGTCCGGACGAAGAAGATCTCGATGTTCGCCCTCACCGCTGTCGCCGCCGGTCTGGCGCTCACGGCCTGTGACAACAACGGCACCGACGCGGCCTCGTCGTCCAAGGGCGGCTCGTCATCCTCCTCAAGCTCCGCGAGTACGCACTCCCCCGCTCCCGTCTCCAAGACCGCCAAGGACTCGTCGCCGGGCTCCTCCGCGAAGGACGGGGTGAGCTGCACCAACCAGATCAACTACGCGGGCGACCCCCGCTCCAACGCCGAGATCAACAGCATCGGCGCGGACACCGGCCACTGCCCCAAGCCGCAGAAGGGCAGCAAGCCCGCCGGTACCCCCAAGAAGCCCGGAACGAGCTGCACCAACCAGATCGACTACGCCGGGGACTCCCGCTCCAACGCCGAGATCAACACCATCGGCGAGAACACCGGCTACTGCCCCCCGGTCAAGCACTGATCGAAGAGCGTGAAATCGCCCCGCACACGACGAGGAAGCCGAGGTGACTGACGTCGTGCGGTGCGGGCATAAGCGGAACCGGCGGAAGACGGCTCCGCCGAGAGGTTACGGAGAGGGGCGCGAGCAGTGACGCGGGAGAAGGGCCGGGCGGCGGTGCCGGACGGAGCGACGGTCCCGGGCTCCCGGGAGGACACGGGAGCGCCGGCTGATACGAGGGGCGCAGGAACCACCCGGCGCCGGATCACGGCAGACACCCTGGAACTCTTCCGCGGCGGATGGCGCGGCCTGTACGGCTTCTCCTTCGGCGTCGCACTGTTCGCCGCGCTCGTGGGCGCCGCGCTGGTGGCGGGGGCGTTCGCCCTCTCCTGGCACAACTTCGCCGTCACCTGGAAGGGGGCCCGCGCCGAGATCGCGTACGAGGACCCGCCCGTGGGCTACTTCCCGGAGCAGTACACCTCCATCTTCCTCAGAAGCTTCCCCTTCATGGTGCTGCTGGTGGTGGTCGGCGTCTTCGTCCTCACCCTGCTGCTCGTCGCGTATGCCGTGGCCGTCCGCGACGCGGAGACGGCCGACCGGTGGCTGAGCCCCGGCGAACTGTGGCGGCGCAGCCGCCCGTACCTCGGGCGCGCCATCCGCGTACAGCTCCTGACGGTCCTCTGCGTGGCGCCCCTGATCCTGCTGGCCTATCTCGTGGCCGCCTTCTACCGGAGCGGCGGCATGCTGGGCATCGAGATCCCGCGGCTCGACTACTGGAGCAGTACGCCCTACCGGCTGCTGGGCAACGGCTCGACGTCCCTGGTGATCGCCCTCGCGCTCTTCGTATGGCTCCGTCTGATTCTCGCCACCGCCGCCGCGGTGAACGGCGCGCCCACCGCGCGGGCCGCCGTACGCCGGTCCTGGTCACTGACGGGCGGTGCGCGAAGGTGGCGGGCGCTGGGCGTGGGCCTCCTGCTCTCGGCGGCCGTCACCGCCGCGTACAACATCCTGGTGTACGCGGCGGGACCCCTCGCCCACCCGGTCGGTCTCGCCGTCCTGTGGCTCACGCACGACAACCCGTACGCCGCCGGTTCGGTGATGGAGGTCGTCCCGGCCGCGGTGAGCATGCTGCTCATGACGGCACTGGTCCTCCCCGTGGCCGGCGCGGCGCTCGCACTCCTCCGTACGGAACTCCGGCCGGCGGAGACCGGCACCCCCTGAGGCCCGTCCCCGGGCCTGGGGCCCCCGCCCTCCCCTTACCGGCCGTTCGCTCAGCGCACGACGTCCATGCGCAGGAACACCGGCACCCGCAGCGGCGGGCGTTCCGCCAGGGTCAGCACGACGACCGCGCCGCCCGTCGTGAACCGGTCGAGCCGCGATGCCCGTACCTCGTGCCACTCCCCCTGGACCCTGATGAGGTCACCGCGGACCACCAGGACGGCGCACATACCGCGCTCACTCGGCACCACCGCCACCGCCGCCCGGTCCCAGCTCCGCCCAGACGACCTTCCCGGGCCCGCCCCGCTCGCCGAAGCCCCAGCTGTCGGCCAGCGCCTCCACCAGGAGCAGGCCCCTGCCCCCTTCCGTGTCCGGACCCGGGGCGAGCATGCGGGGCGGGACGGACGAGGCGTCGTGCACCTCGATACGGACACCGGGCCCGTGCGCACCCCGCAGGAAGCGGGTCTCGATCTCCCGCCCCGGTGAGACCACGGCGTGCCGCCCGGCATTGGTCAGCAGCTCGGAGAGGACGAGGCAAGCGGTGTCGGTGAGCGGCGTGAGGCCCCAACTCTCCAGTACGGTACGGAGTTCCGCACGGGCCCGCGCGACACAGACGGGCCGCCGGCTCCACCGCCGCACCACGGCGTCCTCGGTGGTCGCCTCCATCAGCGCACCACCACACCGTGCAGCGGGCACGGCGGCCCGACCTCGACGCCGTGCAGGTCGAACCAGGCGATACGGCTGAGCGCCAGACGGTCGTACGCCAGGGACGAGAACGAGCCCAGGTGAGGCAGCAGTCGGTGACCGAGCGGCAGCGACGCCCGGCACACGAGGAGGCGGCGGCGCCGGAGTTCGACCGGGGGCCGCGGGTCCGGCCGCCGTCTCGCCGACCTGTTCAGCAATCGGATCACCGGGTCGGCGAGACAGGCAAGGAACCTGCGCATAGGGACGCTCCTGTTGGTGTTGACCACACGTGGACTTGTGTCGCACTGTGACGAATAACTCACAGCGTGTGGCTTGCGTCGCTACGCTTCTAGGGGTTTCGACCTGACAACGCGACGTTCAAGTGAGGGAGTTGGTCCCATGGCAGGGGCACCGGTGTCGCGCACGATCCGGCAGAAGTACGGCGAGGAGCTGAGGATCCGGCGGATCGCCGCCGGCCTGACCCAGGAGACGGTCAGCGAGGCAGTGGTCTGCTCCCCGACGCTGGTCAGCCACTGGGAGGCGGGGCGCCGCCTGCCCACCCCGGACGATGCCCAGCGACTGGACCGGGTGCTGGGGACGGACGGGTTCTTCGCCCGCTGGCTGAAGGACCTGGACACCAAATTCACCCAGTACTTCGCTCCCGTAGCCGAGTTGGAGCAGCAGGCGTCCGAACTCCGCCACTACTCCCCCTCACTCGTCCCCGGCTTGCTCCAGACCAAGGAGTACTCGCGCGCGGTCTTCCGCCAGGGCTCACCGAACTATGAGGACAAGGAACTAGACGAAGCCGTTGTCATCCGTCAGGCTCGGGCTGCGCTGTTCGATAGGCCGTCACGGCCCGTACTTTGGTGCCTGCTGGACGAGGCAGTCCTCCGGCGGAGGGTGGGTGGACCGAAGGTCATGGCCGACCAGCTCAACAAGATCACAGACCTGGCCGAATCAGGACGCCTGCGGCTGCACGTCATGCCGTTCAGCATCGGAGCCCACGCGTTGATGGATGGACTGCTCTATCTCATGGAGTTCGCTGACGCCCCGCCCATTGCCTACTCGGAGGGAGTGAAAACCGGGCATCTGATCGATGATCCAGCCTTGGTCGGCAAATGCCAGAAGGTCTACGATCTGGCCCTGAGCGACGCACTGTCGCGCACGGATTCACTGGCCCTGGTGAGGGCCGTAGCGAAGGAATACGCACATGCGTCGAAGTGAGCAGGTCGTCATGGACGCCACGGTTCTGACCGGATGGCGCAAGTCCAGTTACAGCGGTGTCGAACAGAACGACTGCCTCGAAGTGGTTGACGGGCACACTGTCATCCCCGTCCGCGACTCCAAGAACCCCCACGGCCCCGCCCTCGCCTTCCCCGCCGACGGCTGGTCCGCCTTCGTCACCGCCGTGAAGGGCGGGGAACTCGCCCCGTAACAAAGCAGGTTCAGCCCGAGACCGGCGGCGGGGAGGGCTGGTCGCGCAGCCACACCGCGGCCTCCCCCGGTGAGCGGAAACGGAGCACGCGCAGCGGCGCGAAGCGGGGGTCGGCCGAGCCAGAACGCGGCGACGGAGGGACGGTCGATTCCGGCGGTCGAGCCGTCGTGAGCGAGGAGCTCGGTCGGGGCGATGTACCCGTCGCCCGGATCGAGGCGGATGCGCAGGCAGCGCAGCGGATGTCCTGCGGCAACGTACCGGCGGATGTCGTCGGTGTGAGGGTGGTGCCGGTCCGGGGCAGCGTACAGCGTGCGGCAGATCTGCTGGATGTCGTGGTCGCCGATGAGGAGGTATCGGGGGCCGGGACCGAGATTGAGGCAGAGTCGCCTGCGGCCCTGGTGGCGTCGGTCGTACCGCAGCCGGTCGAAGTTGTCGACGTGCAGGCCGATCCGGCAACCTTTGGTGGAGTCTTCGGTGGTGGTGGCCCGGTTGCCGGGGCTGACCGTGCAACCCAGGAGTTCGGTGGGCCAGCCGCCGTTGAGGGGATCGAGGCAGGCGGCTGCTTCGAGGCGGCCCGCGAAACCATCGGGGTCGAGGTCGGGCAGCGGGCGGCGTACGAGTTCGATCCGAACGCTGTCCGGCACCGAGCCATCGGCACGATGCACCTCGGCGTCAGCGGCGGTGATCGTCTCCCAGTTCTCGTCCGGAACGATGGCGTCCTCGTCGTAGCAGGGCTCGTTGCCGGCCCTCCGGACCGGCGCGATTTCGCACCGGCCGCGTATGTCCTCGAACGTGTCGAATGCGAGTCGCGGGCACATGGCCGTGCCTCCCTGGGGGCAGGTGTGTGGCTACTTGTCGTCGAGGTCTTCACCGAAGGTGACGTCCAGCTCGGCGGCCAGGGCCTCGGCCAGCTGGAGTGTCTGGGCCTGATCGATGAGGATCTGCTTGAGCGAGGAGAGGCCGCGCAGCTGCGAGAGGGTGTTGCCCCGAAGGTCCAGGCCGCGGTACTTCCCGCCGTCGAACTCGGTCAGCCGCAGATCGCAGGCGTCGATCAGGGCGGCGCCCAAGTCGGCGGCGGCGAAGGTGGTCTCGCGCAGCGAGCACTTGGAGAAGATCACGGGACCGGTGGCCCGGACGCGGGCGAGAGTGCTGTAGTCGAGCTTGCAGTTCTCGAACAGCACGTTGTCGAGCGCGACGTCTTCGAGGGTGGCGCCCATGAGCTTGCAATCGCGGAAGACGGCTCTGGAGATCTTGCTGTCGGTCCACTGCAGGGAGGACAGCTCACAGCCGATGAACTCCACGGAGTCGACGCGCAGCTTCTCCAGGCGGGTGCGCTGGGTCTTCAGGCCGGCGATCCGTCCATCGAGCAGGTGAGTGTCGGCCAGGTCGAGGTCCCGCAGATCGGCGTCGGCGTAGTGGAACTCCGCGAGCCGCCCGCGTCCACCCTCCAGCGAGGTGATGTGGGAGAGGTAGCGGCCCGGCTCGTGCAGGGCGGAGAGGGTGACGCTCGTGCGGCGGATCGTGCGGGTGTCCATCAACAGCCTTTCAACGCGGTGACTCGGTCGCCGGTGCTGTCGGCCTTGAAGAGGGCAGCAGCACCGAGCGGCTACTTCTTGTTCCAGTTGTCCCAGGTCGGACGGTTGTCGAAGGGTGCCGGACTCTTCGTCCAGTTGTCCCACGTGGGCCGGTTGTCCCACGGCGTTCCAACGATGACTGGGGGCGGAGCGTCGTGCGTGGCTGTCAACTCCAGCACGATGGGGGCTTCGGATGTGGCGAGCCCGTCCAGAACGGTCATGCTGCTGTCTCCTTCGTTGCGAGCGTGGCCAGGGCTGTGACCAGGGCCTGCCGGGAGACCCGGCAGTAGTTGGTCTCGGTGGACCGGAGACTGCCGTTCTCGAAGTAGCGGTTGGCGGCCTGTGCTCCCCGGCAGAAGTCGAAGAACTGGCATTCGGCCTGACATCGGTCGAGGCCGGTGAGGAAGTCGCGTACGTAGCCGAGCCGGTGGGCCTCACGGAGGATCTCGGCCAAGGGTTGTTCGAGGATGTTGCCGGCCACGAAGTGGTCGTACTCGGGGGCCTCTGTGTCCGCGAGTTCGGGAGAGAGCAGGACCACATCGCCCTTCCAGGAGACCGTGGGAATCGGATCGAGGCGGCGCCGTTCCCACTCTGCTCTCTGGCCGGAACGGATCAGCTGGAGATACTCGGCGAGGCGGTCGACTTCCCGGACCACCGGGGCGTCAGGGTGCTCACGGGACCAGGTGAGGGTGCGGCGCCAGAACTCCTCGGCCTGGACCGCGGTGGGCGGCTGCCGGTCGGTGTTGACCCCCTCGATCTCCTCAATGTTGAAACCCACCGAGTGACCGCCCAGGGCGGACAGGAACTCCAACAGTTCCTCCGGCATCGTGATGCCCAGGGCGCCGACCACCGAGATGACGGAGAACGGGATGCCGTGCTCGCGCAGCTTCGTCATGCCGCGCAGAATCCGGTCGAAAACGGGCTTGCCCCGGAGATCGACACGCTCGGCGTTCAAGTCGGCCGGTCCGTCGATACTCACCCCGACGCGGACGTCGTGCGCGGCCAGAAGTGCGCACCACGACTCGGTGAGAAGTGTCGCGTTGGTCTGCAGGTAGTGGTGAACCCGGCCCGCACAGCGCAAGCCCTCGAACGGCGCGAGCAGGCTCTCGAACTTCTGCCGGCCGACGGCGAGCGGTTCCCCGCCGTGCCAGACGACGCCGACCGGATGGCCGCTGTCGTCGAACTGGGCCACCTCCTGCGCCAGGGCCTCGGCGACCTCCGCCGACATCTGGTGTTTCAGCTTGCGAAACGGCAGATAGCAGTACCGGCAGTCCAGATTGCACCAGGTCGTAGGCTGAACCACCAGGTCTGCGGGGCAGCGAACCGCTGTTGATACCGGGCACGCCACGAGGACGGGCGAGAGCGCATCGGAGTCCTCTCCACGACGGACAGAGGTATCGCCGACTGCGGCCAGGAGAGCCGCGGGCCGGGATGTCACCACCATGCGTCCCGTCGTGACGTGCACCCGATGACATCGCGGTGTCATTGCCGATGACATGTCATCGGTCGCTGCGATGAAAGCACCGAAGTCCCCTGATATGCACAGGAGTTCGAGTGCAACGCGGTGGGATATCGTGGCGGACGTGCCTCGCTCGATTCTGATCCAAGACGGCCGGACGTCCCGGGATACCGGCTTCGTCTACATCTGTTCGGGCTACCTCGTCGAGCATGGCAAGGTGCTGCTCGTGCACCACAACCGCTTCGACAAATGGGTACCGCCGGGCGGCCATATCGAGCCCGGCGAGTCTTTCGCCGGGACCGCGGTGCGCGAGTTCAAGGAGGAGACCGGTCTGCTCGTGCAGGCCACCTCCAGTCAGCCGGAGATCCACCCTGCCGATGCCAATGCCACGCCCGAGCCCGTGCCGTTCTACGTCGACATCGAGCGGGAAGGGTTCGCCACCCCGGCGCTGGTGCAGTTCTTCTATGTCCAGCGGCAGCCGGGCACCCGGGAGCAGGCCGTGCAGGCGCAGCTCGAAGAAGTGCACGGCGCCGCCTGGTTCGGCCCGGAGGACCTCGACACCCTCAAGACGTTCGACCAGGTCCGTTCCCTTGCACGGTTCGCTCTGTTGAACTATCCGGTGGCCGAGGAGCGGGCCACGCCGTAGGCGACGGCCTACCGTCCCGCCAGGCGATAGCCGCTGGCCCCGTCCACCGTGCCGGCGAGCAGCAGTCGGGCCGGGGCGCCTCCGAAGGCCGCGGAGATGGCCTGGTTGAGGCGCTGAACGTATTTGGGCACCGAGGACGGAGCGACATAGAGCGCCGCCGCGATCCGCTCAGTCGACAGCCCGGCCCCGGGCGCGTCATGCACGACCTGGACCACGTCGAACAGGCGCTCCGACAGCTCACACACCACGCTTCCTTCGCTGTCGCGTGCTCCGACGAGGACGGTGCGGCCCAGGCCGAGTGCTACACGAACGATGACCATCTCGGCCGACGCCCCGCTCGTGTACTCGGCGGTGCTGTCGGCGAGGTTCATTCGGCCCAGACGCTGCATCGCTTCTTCGTAGGCCGACACCGTGTAGTACGCGGCCCGGATGGTGGCGCGCTTGCCCGAAGCGCCTGACTCGTTCCACAGCCCGGCCTCCGAGTCCCACAGGCTGTTCATCAGCTTCCACGCCTTGGCCAGCCGGGGGTCTCGTGGGCTGGCTCCGGCCCGCATGGCGGCCTGGGTGCACAACGCGTACGCCATGTGTTCCCAGGCCGTGCCCTGCACGTCCTTGTCATTCTCGACGAACGTCTCCCACCGGTGGTGGTTGTGCAGCAGCCACTGGCCGGCCTCGGCGACCACTTCGGACAGCCGCTTCTTCTGCACCGAGCCGTGCACCCCACCGGTCTCCCGCGGGCTGTCCCGGTACGCGGGCTCGCCGCCCGGCCCGGTTCCGGTGCAGACGGCCGACAGCGCGAGCAGGCACAGCGCGGTCTTGCTCGGGCTCGGGTCGGTGTCGACGTAGGTGCGCCACCCCCATGCCCCGCTGGGGCGCCGGTGGTAGAGCATGCCGTGCACTCCGTGGCCGATCAGCGGTACGACGCGCTCCAGCAGGCTGTTGGTCTTCACCCCGCCAGGTAAGCGGAGCCCGGGACCGAAGTCATGGAGGGTATCTCTGAGTTCGGCGAGCCGGTGCACCACCAGGGCGGTCTGGTGCAGCGAGGTGTCGTCGAGTCCGAGGACCTCGGGCCAGCCGTGGTCGACCTGGTGGTCCTCCAGCCAGCCGACGCACCAGGCCACAGCCTCCGCGACGCCTTTGTGATGGAAGAAACGAGCGTGGGACAGCAGCCCGGCCAGGCCGAAGGCGATGAACCGGGTGTACTCACCACGACCGCCCTTGGGCCGGGGCCGCGAGTGCTCCGGGATGGCACCGGTGAGGAAATCGAGCCCCTGCCGAACCGGCTGCCCGGCGATTCCGGCGGCCCGCAGAATCGGCAGGACCTCGCTGGTGTTGACGATCGACGAAACCGAGGTCAGGGTGAGGCCCCACCCGCCGTCGTACCCCTGGTTGTGCAGCAAGGTCCGGGCAGCTTCACCCGCTCTGGTCTCGAACGCCGCGAACCCCGTATGCGCGCTCTTCATGGTGCGCCTCCGTCGCCGAGATCGAACCGCCGGTCGGACCGTGTCGTACCCAACTCGCCTACAGTCGACGCGCGTTCAGGACCGGGGCGCTACGGAGCATGGCCAGGTAATCGTTCGTGTACCAGCACGGCCAGGACGTGTGACCGGAGGCGCCGTTCACCTCGTGGACGTCACCGCGGACGCCCAGGCCAACTCGCCCCGTAACACAGCAGGTTCAGCCCGAGACCGGCGGCGGGGAGGGCTGGTCGCGCAGCCACTGCGCGGCCTCCCCCGGTGAGCGGAAACGGAGCACGCGCAGCGGGGCGAAGCGGGGGTCGGCCGAGCGGCGGGCTATCTCGGCGCGGCGCGCCGCGTGCTGGGACCAGGACCACCACGCCGGGTGGTCTTTCCTGAACCAGGAGGACAGGGGCTCCACATTGCCGCCGAAGATCCGTTCGCGGAGCAGCGTCCGGCGCAGGGACCTGCGCAGTACGCGGGGCATGATGACGGCTCGGGAGTAGTCGAGCCAGACCACGGTGTCGGCGCTGGACCACAGCAGGTCACGGACTTCGGGGTAGCCGAAGGAGTCGAAGATCCAGGCGGGGGTGGTGGCGATCGCCGCGACCCGTTCGCGCATGGCGGGGTCGACCGCCCAGTCCGGGCCGGTGAACTGGAGCGCGTCCATCTCGTGGAACGGCAGGTCGAGCCGGGCGGCGAGGGCTCGCGCCAGGGTGGTCTTTCCGGCCCCGGTGATGCCGACGACGAGGATGCGCTGCATGGGCGGATGGTAGGGCCCGTCGTCGAGGTGCCGCCCACCGGGTGACACGGGGGCCGTCCAGGAACTTTGTCGCGGGTCCGCGCATCACACGTAAAGAGACCCGGATAAGACCTGAATGAAAGGCAAGACGCATGCGTATGAAGACGAACAGCCGAAACCGTACGTTCCTGCTTGCCGCGACCGCTGCGGCCGGAGTGCTCTCGCTCGCGGCCTGTGGCAGCAATGACACCAAGACGACCAGCGCCGATCACTCCGTCTCGGCGGCTGCGTCCGGCTCATCGGATCAGGGGCAGGCCTCCTCGTCCGGCGACGACAGCAAGAGCAGCAAGAGCGACACCGGGAAGACCACGGACGGGGTGAAGCAGCAGTCCGCGAAGACGAGCGGCGGCAGCGCCCGCGAGGTGCGCTCCGACTGCACCACGGACGACTTCACCGGGGCCCGGCTCGTCGCCAAGGGCCAGGAGATGAACTCCATCTACTACGACCTGCAGCTCACCGGGAACAAGGCGACCTGTCATGTGCAGGGCTTCCCCGGCCTCTCCCTCCTGGACGCCCAGGGCCACCAGATCGGCAAGGCCGCCTCCCGTTCGCAGGAGGGTGACAACAAGGCCATCACCCTCAAGCCCGGTCAGGTGCTGCACGCCCAGGTCAAGACGCCCGACGAGGGAGTCACCGACGGGAAGTGCGACGCCAAGGCGGCCAAGATCAAGGTGTACCCGCCCAACAACACCGCCGCCGTCACCGGTACCGGCACCAGTGGCATCCGGGTCTGTGGTGACTCCTTCCAGGTCACCGCCGTCTCCGCCACCGCCACCACCAGCTGACCGGCAGGTCCCCCGTACGTCTCTCGCGCCGACTCAGCTTCCGTTATGCACCGATACATCCCTCTTGCTGACATCATCGTCAGGCAGCCGACCGCGCCGGACCGGACCCGTACCGGGCCGGACCGGGCCACCCCGGACCGCCTGAGGAGAGACCCTGATGCCAGCGGACGGACCAGAGGCCGACCAGCAGGCAGCCCTGCGCGCGGACCCGTTCGGGCCGCTGCGGACCAGGGGCTACCTCATGCTCCTCGTCCTGACGGCTCTCTTCGGAGTGGTGCTCTCGGCCGGCGCCTACGGCTTCCTCCAGGCGGTCGAGCATCTGCAGAAGGCCCTCTTCTCCAGCCTGCCCCACGCGCTCGGCCTGCACAGTGCGCCCGTCTGGTGGCCGCTGCCGCTGCTCGCGGTCGGCGGGCTGCTGACGGCGCTGGCTGTCCAGTACCTGCCGGGCAACGGCGGCCATCAGCCCGCCGAAGGACTCAAGACCCAGGGGACCGCGTCCGCCGCGGAGCTGCCCGGGATCCTGCTCGCGGCTGTCGCCTCGCTCGCATTCGGTGCGGTGGTCGGCCCGGAGGCCCCGCTGATCGCGCTCGGCGGCGGTCTCGCCCTGTACGGATTCCGGCTGCTGCGGCCGGGAGCCACCGCGTCACAGCAGGCCCTGGTCGCGGCCTCGGGCAGCTTCGCCGCGATCAGCGCGTTGCTGGGGTCGCCGCTGGTCGGGGCGTTTCTGCTGATGGAGGCTTCCGGCCTGGCCGGCCCGATGCTCGGGATCGTGCTCGTACCGGGGCTGCTGGCCGCGGGGATCGGCTCGCTGGTCTTCACCGGGCTCGGCACCTGGGCCGGTTTCGGGGTCGGCACCCTGACCATCCCGAGCCTTCCCCACGCGGGGCGCCCGGACGTGGCCCAGTTCGGGTACGCGCTGGTGATCGGGGTCGCCGCCGGGCTGCTCGGTTCGGCGGTCCACCGGCTGGCGCTGCGGCTGCAGCCACAGGTGAACCGGCGCCGGGTGCTCTGGACGCCGGTGGTCGGCCTGGCCGTGGCGGGGCTGGCCATCGCGTACGCCGAGGGGTCCGGGAAGGCCGCGTCCGATGTGCTGTTCTCCGGGCAGAGCGCGCTGCCGCACCTCCTGCTCAGCACCGGCTCGTACTCGCTGGGCGCCCTGGTGCTGCTGCTCGCCTGCAAGAGCCTCGCCTACTGCGTGTCGCTCGCGGCCTTCCGGGGCGGCCCGATCTTTCCCGCGCTGTTCATCGGGGCGGCCGGCGGGGTCACACTGTCGCATCTGCCGGGGCTGCCGTTCGTCTCCGCGGCGGCGATGGGGATGGGCGCGATGTCGGTGGCGCTGCTCCGGCTGCCGATGACCTCCGTACTGCTGGCCACGCTGCTGCTGGGCCACGACGGTGTCACGGTCATGCCGCTGGTGATCGTGGCGGTGGTGGTCTGCCATGTGGTGTCGGCGCGGCTCAACCCGCCACCGGCAGAGGAGGCGGCTACCGGCGCCACGCCCTCCCTCGGCACCACACCCGGACACGCACCCGCCCCCGGGCCCGCGTGACCCCGGCCGCCCGGCAGCCCGGCACCTCCGACAGGGGGGCGCGTAACGGCGCGTACGCGGGGCAGACGGGACGACACAACCGGCCCAGCGCAACGGAGTTGGCGACCGGGTCCGCACGGCAGGACGCTGACGGGCTCCGATGCCCCAGGGGAGTCGGCCGGGCACCCCGGGCGAGCAGCCCCACAGGCCCCACCGGCCACCCGCACAACATCTACACAGAAGCGAACGCCGTTACCTGGCTATGACAGAGCCAACTTGACAGTCGCTGTCATCGCGCAAGTAGGTTCGGTATAAACCTATTTCCAACTGCACACCGGCGCCTCGCGCCGGGAGGAGGGACGCCCATGGGTTCCCACGCCCGCCCCAACCGGATACACCGCACCGGAGTCCGGTTCGCGACCGTCGCCCTGGTCGGGGCCGCCCTGCCGCTCAGCGCCGTCGGCCTCGCCCAGGCGGCCACCCCCGCCACCCACTCCGCCGACGACAGCGCCCAGCAGGGCAGCGAGGCCACCGCCCCGGGCGGCCAGGACCAGAGCGCCCAGCCGCAGACCAGGACGGTGCAGCACACCGTCAAGGACGCCGCCGCACAGGGCACGGACAACCAGGCCACGAACGACCAGGCCGGCCCCCAGATCAGCGCCGACCACGCCTTCCTCCTCGATGCCCGCGACGGCAGCCAGGAGAGAGAGATGTGGGCGGGCTCGAAGGCCGACGAGAGCGTTCCGATGGCCAGCACCACCAAGATCATGACCGCTCTGGTGGTGCTCAAGCACCCGGAGTGGCTGGACCACAAGATCACGGTGAAGCAGGACTACCGCGACTACGTCCAGAAGGCCGGCGGCAGCACGGCCGACCTCCAGACCGGCGACACGCTGACGGTCCGGCAGATGCTGAACGCCATGCTGATCCCGTCCGGCGACGACGCCGCCATGGCCCTGGCCGACAACTTCGGCACCGGCGACACCCCGGACGCGCGGATCGCCGACTTCGTGAGCCAGATGAACGCCGAGGCGCAGCAGCTGGGCCTCAAGGGCACGCACTTCGACACCTTCGACGGCATCTCGCACGGCAACAACCACAGCACCGCACGCGACCTGGCCAAGCTCGGCCAGCGCGCCATGATGCAGCCGGTGTTCGTCGACGTCGTGAACAAGAAGCAGTACAAGACCGAGGCCCCGGCGGCCAACGGTCACACCCGGTACTACACCTGGAACACCACCAACGAGCTGCTGGGCAGCTACGACGGTGCCCTGGGCGTCAAGACCGGCAGCGGCCCGGAGGACGGGTACTGCGTCGTCTTCGCCGCCAAGCGGGACAACCGCACCCTGATCGGCGTGGTCCTCAGGGACAAGACCGACAAGGCGCGCTTCGACGACGCCGCCAAGATGCTCGACTGGGGCTTCGCCCACTGAACAGCAGGCGCCCCCAGCGCTGAACGCGGAGCGCGCGCTCCCCGCGCTGCACCGCAGGCCCCCGGCCCGTCCCCACCCCCACGGAGGACGAGCGGGGGCCTTTCGCGTACGGCGGACCGTGCACCGGTCGTGTACGGCGGGCCGTGCGCGGGGGCAGCAGCCGGGACGGGGCCGCGTCTACCCGTCCGAGCTGCCGCAATGTAACGGACGCCTGTTACAGCTTCCGGACAGAGATCCGTGAACTCGACCCAAGAGCGGCCCATCTCACTTTCCGTAAGACGCACTCGACTGCCGCACTCGACAGACGCTTTCGACAGACGCATTCGACATGGGGAGCGCCGGACTCAGGGCCGGCGCCGGAAAAGGGGAACCATGACCGCCAAGCTGAACCGGGCCGTTCGCTGCGCCGCCGCCGTACTGGCCGTCGTCGCCGTGGGCGCGGGTGCCACCGCATGCGACTCGTCCTCCGGCTCGACCTCGTCGAAGGCAGCGGGCGCCAACTCCGGTACGTCGGACGGCTCTTCGTCGAGTACGCAGAACGACTCGCAGAACGGCTCGCAGGGCAGCACCAAGGGCAGCGACAGCGGTACGGGGGACACCGCCCGGGGCGGCTCGCAGGGCAAGGCCGAGATCCCCGCCGGGACCAAGGTGAAGACGACCGCGCAGCAGGGTTCGCGTACCGACGCCGTCAACGCCTCGTCCGCCGCGACCAGCAGCCGCTGCCACACCACCGACCTGGGCTACGACTGGGGCGGCCCGCACGGTGGCGCCCCGGACATGAAGGACTCCACGGACCAGCAGATCGCCTCGGTCAAGCTCACGAACCGCGGCGACCGCACCTGCACCCTGCACGGCTTCCCGGGCGTCCGGCTGGTCAGCAAGACCGGCGAGGCTTGGGACCTGCGCCGTTCGTCGGACACCCCGAGCACCATGACCCTGCGCCCCGGTGAGAGCACGGCCTCGGTCAGCATCACGCTCCTGGCCATCCCCGCCGACTCCAAGGACACCAAGCCCTTCGTCCCGAGCAAGGTCCTGATCACCCCGCCCAACGAGACGACACACGTCACCCTCGACTGGCCGTACGGCGGCGCCATCCTGGACCAGTCCGGCGCCACTCACCCCGGCACCTTCGTCAGCCCGATCGGCATCTGAGCCGCACGGCCCGGCCCACCCCCGGCAGGCCGAACCGTCTCCGTCGTACGGCAGTTGTCACCGTACGGTCACAGCCCGCGGCCGGTTGAAACGCTTCTCCAGGGTCCGCTCTCTACCGGAGTGTCAGCAAATCTTCGTCCCAGAGGATGTCCATGAACCACCGTTACGTATCCGCCGCCCTCGCCCTCGCCTCCGCCGCCGCGCTCGTCGCCACCGCGAGCGGGACATCGGGCGCCGCCAGTCCGCGGACGGCCGCGAGCACCCAGGCCGCGTCCGCGAGCGCGGGCGTCAGCTGGAAGCCGTGCCACCCGCCGGCCGGATACCAGCACTTCCTCAAGCTGAACTCCGCGAAGAACGTCAAGGGCAAGACCGTGGTGCGTGTCACCCCGCAGAAGTGCCGGGTGAACACCAGGAACGACGAGGACGTCGACTACACCGCAACGGGAGCGGCCAGGTCGTACTCCTTCGCCCCGGGCGCCTCCGTCAAGGTCCTCCGCGACACCACGGCCCACAAGGTCACCCCGCAGTGGCTGGTGACGCACAAGCTCGCCAACACCCCGTACTTCTCCTACCGCCTCAACGGCCGGCACCAGATCACCGCCATGGAGGAGATCTACCACCCCTGAGGTCCGTCCCGGGCTGCGCGTGTGACGCGCGGTGCCGGGAGGACCGCACCCTGAACGCGCCCCGCCCCGTCCCCCCGGGGCGGGGCGCTCCGTGTTCCGCATGACGCGTTCCGGACCGTGAGCACCCGCTCCGTTCGCGATTTTGCTTCTGCGGCGAACCTGTGGGAGGTGTTGTTCCGTCCTGAAGTGCAACGGCCTCTTCCAGCAGAGCCGATGAGGCCGCGGACGCACACGCGAACAGTCCAGGAGGCGACAGGCGTATGGCAGCGAGCGACACCGGAACCGGCGGGCGACGACCGTACGGGGGCCACTCCCGCCGACGGCTGCTCACCCTGTCCGGGGGCGCCGCGCTGGCGGCGCTCGGCGTGGAGGGCTGCGGCCGGGACCACGACGGCGGCGCGAGCCCCGCCCACTCCCCCACCGCGAAGCCCGAGCCCTCCGCGAGCGCCTCAGCGCCGGGCAAGGTGACCGCGCCGCCCGCCTCGGGGGTGCTCGCCGCCAACGTCAACCAGGCCCTGGAGAAGATCGACTTCGCTGAGCTGAAGGCCGTGTCCGGTACCTGGGTGCGCGGCTTCTATGTGATGTCCGAGGCCGACCGGGGCAGCCCGGCGGACCAGACCGGGCCCGCCAAGCTGCTCAAGGCGGCAGCCCAGGGCTACGGCACCGTGCTGACCATGAAGTTCCAGTACCACGACGCTCCGATACCGGTCCCCGGCAGCCCGGCGATGCAGACCGCCCTGGCCCGGCTGGACAAGGTGCTGGCAGCGTTCATGGGCAAGGTCGACATCCTGACCGTGGGCAACGAGCCGTTCTTCGAGACGCGCAAGGCGGACTCCCGCACCCCTCGTATCAACACCTTCTACGAGACACTCGCCCAGCACACCGCCGCGTACCGGCAGACGCACTTCGGAACGGACTGCCGGACGAAGATCTATATGGGTGCGCTCAACGCCCTCGACAAGCCCGGCGGGCAGACCGCGCAGACCCGGCGCTGGATGACCTTCACCGCGCACACCGCGTCCATCGCCGGTGTGGACATCCACCCGCATGTGCCCAATCCGGCGGCGGCACAGAAGTACATCGACTACGTACTGCCGTTCCTGCGCGACGACCAGAAGTTCCTGGCCACCGAGTTCTCGCTGGTGCAGCTCTGGAAGTCGCACCTGGACGACCCGGCGAACCCCGCCTTCGCGCACCGCCGCGGCATCGCCAAGGGGGCCCCGGTGTGGCAGGTCATCAGGGACGCCACCCGGCGCCCCTTCGGCGAACAGGAGTGGAACGACTTCCTGCTCTCCAACCCGTGGTTCGCGGCCAACAAGAACTTCCTGTCCGACCAGATGGCACGGTTCCGCGACACCGGGAAGCTCGCCGTGGCCGCGTACGGCCTCACCCAGGACGCCGCGATGTCGAAGGACTTCGGCCCGGACAGCACGCCCTGGGTCATCAACAGCATGTTCTGCCCGTACGTCTGCACATCCGAGCCGGGCGGTCTGCCGGGCCGCAACCGCACCTGGTGCCGTGAGTTCCGGGCGGCGCAGCACCACCGGTGAGCGGCTCGCCCCCTCCATGCCCCGTTAAAGACGATTTGTCCTTTATTTCGTGGGGAGTTGTCCGCACAATCCCCCGGAATTGTCCGTTCTCCGTAACAGACGCATCCACCGGCCCGTCCGCATCGTCCTGCCAAGTGGTCACAGCGTGACCGGGATCGGCGAGGGCTGTTGAGACAAGGGGCGGGACATGGCACGGCACGGCGGCGGGCGTGGCTGGTACGGCAAGGTGATCGGGGCGGGGCTCGGGGTGACGATGCTCGCCGCCGGTGCCTCGATATGGACCGCGCAGGCCGGTACGGCCGACCACTCCGCCCCGAAGGCCACCGCGTCGGCAACCCCGGGCAGCGGTACCAGGACGGTCGCGACGAGCATCGTGCACGCGTCGGACAAGGGGACGCACGGCGTCAACATCACCATCGACGACGGCCCCGACCCGGTGTGGACCCCTCAAGTCCTCGACCTGCTGCGGGAGTACGGGGTGAAGGCCACGTTCTGCATGATAGGACCGCAGGCGCAGGCCCACCCGGAGCTGGTGAAGAAGGTGGTCGCGGCCGGGCACCGGCTGTGCGACCACACGGTGTCGCACAACACCGGCATGGACAAGAGGTCCGAGTCCTACCAGTCGCAGCAGATCCTGGACGCCGAACGCATGATCACCAAGGCGTCCGGCGGCGTACGCCCGATGTACTACCGGGCGCCGGGCGGGGCATTCACCCCCTACAGCCGCAAGCTGGCCGCCTCCCGGGGCATGCGCCCGCTCGGCTGGAACGTGGACAGCAAGGACTTCGAGCGTCCGGGTACGGACACCATCGTCGCCACCGTCGAGAAGGAACTCCCCAACGGGCCGACGCTGCTCTTCCACGACGCGGGCGGCGACCGCAGTCAGACCCTCGCGGCCCTGCGCCGCATCCTCCCCCGCCTCAAGGAGCAAGGCCACTCCTTCGGCTTCCCGGTGCACTGAGCCCAGCCCCTCAGCCCCGGCCCCCGGACCCGGTCGCCGCCCCGCCCCGCCCCGCCTCAGCGCAGCGCTTCGCGCAGCCCCAGATTGCTGCTCAGCAGTCCGCCGTCGACCGGCAGGGTCACCCCGGTGATCCAGGCCGCGTCGCGCGAGGCGAGGAACGCGATGGCCGCAGCGATGTCGTCCGGGACGCCCACCCGGCCCAACGGGTAGTGCCTCGCGGCCTCTTCGAGGGACTCCTCGGCGCCGTGCGCCGCCCAGACGTCCGTGTGGATCGTGCCCGGGGTCACCAGATTGACCCGGACCCCGCGCGGCGCCGCATGGCCCGCCAGGGTGCGGGTCAGCCCGGCCAGGCCCGCCTTGGCCGCGCTGTAGGCGTGGTTGCCGAAGTCCTGGACGCCGTTGACCGATCCGACGCTGACGATCGCGCCCCGGCCGCCCGCCGCCGCGAGATGCGGCATGGCGGCGCGCGAGGCGCGGAAGGCGCCGCTCAGGGTGGCGTCGAGGTCGCGGTGCCAGGACTCGTCGTCCTCGTCCTCCAGGAGCGGGGCGTCCGGCGAGCAGGCGTACGCGTTGTTCACCAGGACGTCGAGACCGCCGAACTGGGCCACCGCGTACGCCACGGCCGCCTCGACGGCGGAGCGTTCGGTGACGTCGCAGGTGAACGGCAGCGCGCCCGGCAGCGCCGCCGCCGTCTGCGCCGCACGGCCACCGTCCAGGTCGGTGACCAGGACGCGCGCGCCCTCGTCGGTGAACCGGCGGGCGGTGGCCGCGCCGATCCCCCGTCCCGCTCCGGTGATCAGGACCGCATGACCCTCGAACCGCCTCGTGTTGTCCATACGGCGATCATGTCGCCGAACGCACCGCCCTGACCAGGGCCTGGGCGCGCGGATCCGCGGTGACGCCCTTCTGGAGCGCGTTGGTCACATAGCCCAGCGCCACCCCGGCCTCCGGGTCCGCGAAGCCGAGTGAGCCGCCGCGGCCGGGGTGGCCGAACGAGCCGGGACCGAGCAGCGGGGCCGAGGGTCCGTGCAGCATGAAGCCGAGGCCGAAACGGGTGTTGACGACCAGCACCCGGTCGGGGCCCGACGACTCCTCGCTGCGGGCCAGGGCAAGGGTGGCGGGGGCGAAGAGGCGGGGCCCGTTGTCGACGCGGCCGATCATCGCGGCGTAGACGCGGGCCAGGGCGCGGGCGGTGGAGATGCCGCCGGAGCCGGGGAGTTCGGCGGCGCGGTAGGCCGCGTCGTTCTCGTCGGGGAACGGCTCGACGGCGCCGAAGGCGCGGCTCGTCAGCGAGGAGGGGTCCTGGTAGGCGTCGCTGACCGACCGCTTCGGCTTGAGCTTGAGGCCGCTGCCGACCGGCGGCGCGGCGACGGTGCCGATGCGCCCGACCCGGTGCGCCTCCTCGGCGGGCAGGCCGACCCAGAAGTCGATGTCCAGGGGGCGGGCGATCTCCTCGGCGATCCACCGCCCGATGGTGCGGCCGGTGACGCGCCGGACGAGTTCGCTCAGCAGCCAGCTGTAGGTCTGCGCGTGGTACCCGTGCTCGGTGCCGGGCTCCCAGACGGCCGGCTGGGCGGCGACTGCGTGCGGGCCCGAAACCCCGTCGATGGCCTCGGCCGGGGTGAGGGGGCGGTCGATGAGGGGGACGCCGGTGCGGTGGGCCAGGAAGTGCCGGACGAGGGCCCGCTCCTTGCCGCCCGCCTTGAACTCCGGCCAGTACGTGGAGACCGGGGCATCGAGGTCCAGCTGGCCGCGCTGGTGCAGGAGCAGCGGGACGGCGGCGGCCACCCCCTTGGTCGCGGACCTGACGACCTGGGCGGTGTCCAGGGCCCAGGGTTCGGCGCCGTCGACGTCCTTCGTACCGGCCCAGAGGTCGACGACCTTGTGTCCGTCGCGGTAGACGGTGACGGCGGCGCCCCGCTCCGCGCGGTGTGTGAAGTTCCGTACGAAGGCGTCCCGGACCGCCTCGTATCCGTCGGCCACTGTGCCCTGGACGTCCACCACGTCGCGCTCCCACGTCTAGCTGTACGCCCGGCCGACGTACAGGGTCCCCGTCCATGGTGCGGTGCGGCCCTGTGGGGGACGCCGGGGGGTGGGGTGGCACCTCACTCGAAATATGGGACATTGGAATACAAACAGGACCAAAAGGCATGGCTGCGTGCCGTCGGACCAGGCGGACCAGGCGGACCAGGCGGACCGAGCAGGCCGAAGAGACCGAGCGGACCAGCCGGACCAGGCGGCCCAGCCGAATCAGCCGTATCAAGGGAGCGCTCATGTCCCCCGCAGTCGAGGTGCCCGTACGGGGCCATGTCGTGACGGACGTTCCCGGCCAGTGGACGGTGATCCACGTCGCGCTCCGCTACGACCCCGATGACGATCCGGGCGACGTGCGCTTCCGCTTCCCCGGCGGCCGGGAGTGGGTCTTCGCCAGGGAACTGCTCGAAGCGGGGCTGCGGACGCCCGGACGCTCCGGCGACATCGGGATCTGGCCCTGCGGGCGGGCCCAGGTGGTACTGGAGTTCCACTCGGCGGACGGGGTGGCGGTGGTGCAGTTCGACAACGCGCCGCTGATCCGCTTCCTGCGCGCCACCCAGGCGGCGACGGACGCCCAGGAGGCCGCGCGCGTCGGCAAGGCCGCCCTCAGGGAGGCGCTCCGCGAGGAAACCCTCCGCGAGGAAGCGCTCCAGGAACAGCAGCCGGCCCCCCATGCCGTGGGGCATGGAGGGCCGCTGCGGGGCTGAGCCCGCTCAGGCGTCGATCAGCTCCCGCTGCGTCCGGTCCTCGATGTGCTTGTTGAGGCCCTCGCCCTCGACGTCCACGTTCGGCAGCGCCCGGTCCAGCCAGCGCGGCAGCCACCAGGCCCGCTTGCCGAGCAGCGCGAGGACGGCCGGCACGATGGCCATCCGTACGACGAAGGCGTCGAAGAAGACCGCGATGGCGAGGCCGAAACCGATCATCTTGATCATCGAGTCGCTGGCCCCGATGAAGCCGGAGAAGACCGCGATCATGATGACGGCCGCGGCTGTCACCACCCGCGCACCGTGCTTGAATCCGGTGACGACGGCCTGGCCCGGGGTCTCCCCGTGGACGTACGCCTCCCGCATCCGGGTGACCAGGAAGACCTCGTAGTCCATGGCCAGGCCGAAGACCACCCCCACCATGAAGATCGGCATCATCGACATGATCGGGCCGGTCTGCTGGACCCCGAAGAGCGAGCCGAGCCAGCCCCACTGGAAGACCGCGACGACCGCGCCCAGGGCGGCGA
>NZ_JBHYWP010000081.1:0-2291 GCF_042751845.1 Streptomyces sp. NPDC059398
CGTAATTTTCCGGATCATGCGGCGGGCCGGCACTCTACCGAGTCCGGGCCTTCGGTCTTCAGTAGCGGGGACAGGATTTGAACCTGCGACCTCTGGGTTATGAGCCCAGCGAGCTACCGAGCTGCTCCACCCCGCGCCGTTGTGTTCGCAACTGTACGTGGGGCCGCCGACCAGTGCAAATCTGTTCCCGCGGGGGCGGTCGGGCGATCGCGGCGCCGCACCGTCTCGCCCTCACGCGGTGAGCTCCTGGCGCAGCGCCTCGCTGAGCCGTGCCGCCCGCTCGGCGACCTCGGCGGGCCCGAGCTCCACGGCGCGGTTGCACCACTTCTGCCCTTCGCCCAGCTCACCACGGCGGATGGCGAGCAGCGCGAGGCGCAGCGCGGCCCGGCCGTGTCCGGCGTTGGCCGCCCTGGCCCACCAGAGACCCGCCTCGCGCTCGTTGCCCTCGCGGGCCAGCAGCAGCCCGAGGTTGAAGGCGCCGTTACGGCTGCCCGCCTCGGCGGCCTCGCGGTACCAGCCGGCCGCGGCCTCGACGTCGTTGCGGGAGGCGGCGAGCATGCCGACCCGGACCTGGGCGCGGCGGTGCCCCTGCTCGGCGGCGCGCTCGTACCACTCCTCGCACTCGCTCTTGTCGGTGACGGGCTCGCCCAGGACCGGCGGCCCCGGCGGCGGCATCCTGGCGTCGAGCAGCGCACCGAGCCGGAAGGCGGCCTCGGTGCTGCCGCCGCCCGCCGCGCAGCGCAGGTGACGCTCCGCGGTGTGCTCCTCGCCGTCCCTGAGCAGCGCTATGCCGACCTGGAGCGCCGCCTCGGTGTGGCCCGCCGCGGCGGCCCGCTCGTACCAGACGAGGGCGCCCCGGTCGTCGTCCCGGCCCGCGTGCAGGATGCCCAGGTTGAAGGCGGCGTCCACGCTGCCCGCCTCGGCGGCCTTGGAGAACCACGGCTCGGCGCCGGCCGGGTCGCCGTTCTGCAGGAGCAGCACGGCGAGCGCGTTGGCCGCCTCGCGGTGCCCGGCGTAGGCGGCGCGGCGGTACCACTGCTCGGCCTGCGCCGTCCGCTTCTGGGCGGCGCAGAGCAGGGCCAGGTTGTACGCGCCGTTGACGTCGCCCGCGTCCATGGCGGCCCGGTACCAGCGCTCGGCGGTCTGCTTCTCGCCCCGGGCGGCGTGCAGGGCCCCCAGGGCGTTGGCGGCGTTCCCGTCGCCGTCCTGGGCCGCGCGCAGCCACCAGACGGCGGCGCTCTCCTCGTCGCCCGCGTCACGCAGCAGAAAGCCGAGTGCGCAGGCCGCGCGGGCCTCGCCGTCCTTGGCGGACGTCAGATACCAGCGGCCGGCCTCCTTGAGGTCGCCGCGCTTCTCCAGGATCACGCCGAGGTGCAGCGCGGCGCGCCGGTGGCCGCGCGCGGCGGCCTGCCGGTACCACCGCTCGGCCTCGGCCGCCGGGTCCTTCCCCTCGGCCGCGCGGTCCAGGGCGCGCGCCAGCCGGTAGGCGGCCTCCCGGTGTCCCTGCTCCGCGGCGGCGCGCAGCCAGCGCTCCGCGCCGATGTCGCCGCGGTGCTCAAGGAGGTCGGCGAGGGCGTACGCCCCCAGCGCGTGGCCCGACTCGGCGGACTGGCGCAGCCAGTACTCGGCTGCGGGCTCGTCCCCGCGCTCTCTGTGGTGCCTGCCCAGTGCGTGGGCCGCGGCAGCGGAGCCCGCGACGGCGGCGATACGCCACCAGCCGGCCGCCTCGTCCGCGTAGCCCCGCTGGTGCAGCAGTACGCCCAGGTTGTTGGCGGCGGCCCGGTCCCCCTCCGCGGTGGCGGCGCGCAGCCACCGCTCCGCGCCGTCGAGGTCCCCGCGGCGCAGCAGCAGTGCGCCCAGGACGCTCATCGACGCGGCTTCACCGCTCTCGGCACCGCTCCGGTGCCGAGCCTCGGTCTCGACGTCGGCCGTCTCCTGCGCGTCGACGGCGTCGTGGCCGTCATCGGCGTGCTTCTGCACAAACCGCCCTGTCTCCAACAGAGTTGCCCTGTCCCCCATAAGCACCATCGTCCCACTACGTGCAACTCGCGCACACCTGGTATATCGCTGCCGACTAGGTCACTTCAGCGTTTTGTCGACTTCCCGCAACGCGGTAAGTGAAACATGAACGAGTCCCAACTTCCCGTAGGCGGGGCCTTCTTCACAGGAGTCGCACGGACGGGCAAAGGGGCGGACACACGCAGAAGGGGGGGGGGGGGGGTCGATTAAGGGGGGGGGGCGTTAAATTAGGGGGGAGGGTTGTTTTAGATGGGACCGAGGGTTTTTTTTCC
>NZ_JBHYWP010000081.1:2301-39501 GCF_042751845.1 Streptomyces sp. NPDC059398
GGCCAATGGGGCCCCACACACCCATCCCCCCCTTAAATCTCCCCTTCGGCGCCCCATCGACTTCAGTAGCGGGGACAGGATTTGAACCTGCGACCTCTGGGTTATGAGCCCAGCGAGCTACCGAGCTGCTCCACCCCGCGCCGTTGTGAGTCAACCGTACCACGGCACGGAGGGGCGCCCGACCGCCCCCTGTCCGGCCACCGACCGGGCCTGATCAGGGCTTTTACCTCCTGATCAGGCCCTGCCCCGCTGCCGGTCGGCCGGTCGGCCGGTCAGCCGGTCTTGCCGCTCGGCTTGACCTTGGCCCCGGCGTCGGCCGCCCGCTGAAGGGCGTTCTGCAGGTCCTTCTGCGCCTTGCCGTAGGCGGTCCAGTCCGGGTTCTTCCCGGCCAGCGCCGCCTCGCTGTCCTCGTACGCCTTCTGGGCGTCGGCGATGGCCTTCTTCACCGTGCCGTTGGCCGGCGGTCTCGTGGTGTCCCCGGTCGACGGCGGATTGGTCTCCTGCCCGTCCGCCCCGAACACCTGGTTCAGCGCGTCGCCCAGACTGTTCGCGAACGCGGTGGTGTCCCCGTCCGGTGAGTCGGCGTCCGCGAACGAGACGGCCACCTTCTTCAGCAGCGGATAGTGCGCGTTGTTGCCCTGGGCGTACACCGGCTCGACGTAGAGGAACCCGCCGTCCAGCGGCACCGTGAGCAGGTTCCCGTACTCGATGTCCGAGTCGGCGCCCTTCATGTCCCGGACGAAGGTGCCTACTTCCGACGAGCCGTTGAGCTTGTTCTGCACCTGTTCGGGGCCCGGCACTTCCGATGTGACTCTGAGGAGTCTGATCGTGCCGTAGTCCGGACTCGCCGCGTCCGCGTCCACCGCCATGAAGCCGCCCAGATTGGGCCGCCCGCTCGGAGTGAACGTCGTGGTGAGCGAGAACCGCTGCTTGTCGTCCTTCTGGCCCGGCATCTTCAGCGACAGGTAGTACGGCGGTACCGCTCTGTTGTCCCTGGTGGTCGGGTCGTTGGGCACCTGCCAGGCGTCACTGCCGCTGTAGAACTGCTTGGGGTCCTTGACGTGGTAGAGCGCCAGCATCTCGCGCTGCACCTTGAACATGTCCTGCGGATAGCGCAGATGCGCCTGCAGGTCGGCCGGGATGTCCGCCTTCGGCTTGACCGTGTGGGGGAACGCCTTCATCCAGGTCTTGAGGACCGGGTCCTTGGTGTCCCACTGGTACAGCTTCACCTCGCCGGTGTAGGCGTCCACCGTGGCCTTCACCGAGTTGCGGATGTAGTTGACCCGGTTCTGCTGGGCGACCACCGACCGCTGGTTGTCGGTCAGCGAGTCGGCCGTGCTGTCACCGAGCGTCGTGCGCGAGGCGTACGGATATCCGTTGCTCGTGGTGTACGCGTCGACGACCCACTGGATCTTCCCGTCCACCACCGCCGGGTAGGAGTCGCCGTCGATGGTCAGCCAGGGGGCGACCGCCTCGACGCGCTGCTTCGGCGTGCGGTTGTAGAGGATCTTCGAGCCCTTGCCGATCGCTCCCGAGTAGAGGATCTGCGGCTCGTTGAAGGCCATCGCGTACGCGGCGCGGTTCAGCGGGCTGGAGATGTCCACCCCGCTCTTGCCCTTGTAACTGGTGGTCTTCTCCCCGTTGTTCTCGTAGTCGAGCTCCTTCTGCGGGCCCCCGACGATCGAGTACTGGGTGGTCTTCTCGCCGTAGTAGATCCGCTGCCTGGCCGTGGAGAGCTTCGGGAGGCTGCCCGTGGTCGGCAGGCCGGACTCGGTGAAGACCGGGGCCCCGTTGCTGTCCGTGGCCGTGCCCTTGGCCGCGATGGCGCCGAAGCCGTGGGTGTAGGTGAAGTGGTTGTTGATCCAGTTGGGCTTCGGGATGCCCGCGATGTTCAGCTCGCGCAGCCCGATCACCGTGTCCTGGCCGTTGTAGCGGTCCACGTCCAGCGTCGCGGGGAAGCCGTAGTACTTCCGCTTCTGCTCCACCTGCTGGAAGGTCGGCGAGACGATGTTCGGGTCGTTCAGCCGGTAGCTGGCCGCCGAGTTCGCGTCGTCACGCTGCTTGGCCGTGTTCTTGGTGCTGCTCTTGCCCGAGTAGTCGTCGACGTCCGTGCCCGCGATGTTGTACGCCTGGCGCGTGGCGTTGATGTTCTTCTGGATGTACGGAGCTTCCTTGGCCTGCTCGTTCGGCTCGACGGTGAACTTCTGCACGATCGCCGGGTAGAGCCCGCCGATCAGGATCGCCGAGAGCACCATCAGACCGAAGCCGATCACCGGCAGCTGCCAGGTGCGGCGCCAGAGCGTCGCGAAGAACAGCAGGGCGCAGATGACCGCGATACAGAAGAGGATCGTTTTCGCGGGGAGATAGGCGTTGGCGTCCACATACCGCAGGCCCGTCCAGTTGCCCGTGGCCTTGAAGTCACTGGACTTGACCGCGAGTCCGTACCGGTCGAGCCAGTACGCCACGGCCTTGAACGCCACGAAGATACCGAGCAGCACCGACAGATGACCGGTTGCCGCCGATGTCGCGCGCGCACCGGGGCTCGTGACGCGCAGCCCTCCGTACAGGTAGTGCACCAGGGCGGCGGCGATCAGCGAGAGCACCGCGGCGGCGAAGCCGAAGCCCAGCAGGAAGCGGTACCAGGGCAGATCGAAGGCGTAGAAGGACACGTCCAGCTTGAACTGGG
Source organism: Streptomyces sp. NPDC059398 (assembly GCF_042751845.1). Lineage (NCBI taxonomy): Bacteria > Bacillati > Actinomycetota > Actinomycetes > Kitasatosporales > Streptomycetaceae > Streptomyces > Streptomyces sp. NPDC059398. The sequence continues at coordinate 4,988 of NZ_JBHYWP010000081.1, forward strand.
GGTCCTTCTGTCCGAACGGCACACCGTCGACGAACATCAGCCAGGTACGCCACTGCCCGGACGCGGAGGCACCCGCGATCAGCCCGACGACCGCGGTGACCCCGAGCAGCAGCCACTTCTTGTACGGGGCGATGCCCATCCGGTAGCGGTCGAGATTCTGCTGCTCCAGCGACATCGCGCTCAGCGGCGGCCGCAGCCGGTGCGCCAGCCAGATGTTCAGGCCGACGGCGGCCCCCATCAGCACGCCGAAGACGAGGAAGAGCCCGATCTTCGTCCACAGCGTGGTCGTGAAGACGGACGAGTAGTGGACGGAGCGGTACCAGAGCCAGTCGGTCCAGAACCCGGCGAACATGATGAACGCCATGGCCAGAACGACCAGCACGCCCAGTGTCATGAGCAGGGTCCGGGCGCGGCGGGACGGCCGTCCCACTCTGATCCGTGGCCCGGTCGGGCCTCCGCCGCGGTCCGGCATCTGGAAAGCCAACGTGCGCACCTCGAAGTCTGCGGTCGTGTGGAGCAGGCCCCGCGATCGTAGGGCCCACTCATGCAACTTACTGAGGCTTTACCCAGTTCCCGTTCCCGGGGTGGAAGAGGGCAGGATATTGCCCATGCCCAACCTTTCTTCGCCCTCAGGCCCTCCGATGGCCACCAGTCCGCTCACCGTGGCGGTGCTCGAAATCGACGAGTACGCGTCCGGTCTCGGCTGGGACCAGCCCGCCCGGCTCTTCGCACTCGTGGACACCGCGAAGCTCCGTACCCAGGAGCCCGGCCTCGCCGCCCAGCTCGGTCTCGACGAAGGCGAGCCCGCCGCTTCGCTGACCCCCGTCGAACAGGACGAGATCCCGGACACCACGCCGCTCGACGAGTTCCTCGCCACCATCGCCTGGCCCGACGCGGTGGCCGGCTGCGCGATGACGGTGGAGCGGCTGATGCTGCCGCCGTCGGCCGAGGCGTCCGTGCCGGACGGCATGGACGAGGCGCAGCTGACGGCCTGGGTGGCCGAGCACCCGGACCGGCAGGAGGTGCGGATGACGGTAGCGGTGCTGCGGGACGGCACCCGTGAGTCCGCGCTGCGGCTGCGCGCGAAGGACTCACCGAACGAGGTGCTGACGGGCTCGGAGCTGGTCCCCGGGCTCGCCGACGCGCTCTCGGTGACGTTCGAGGCCTGAGCTCGGAGGCTTGACCTTCCAGGTCTGATCTTCCGGGCCTGACTCACCGGGTCCGGTCCCAGCCGCTCCGCCTGGCGGCCACCCGCCTCTGCGGCCGTGTGGCTACTTGGCGGAGCAGCTGGGCAGCCCGGCCGTCTTCCCGGTCCGGATCTTGTCCATCGCCTGCTTCGCGTCCTTCATCGCCTTCACCTTCACCAGGGTGAGGCCCGCGGGGGTGTCGGCGGCGGCCGCGGCGCAGTTGTCGCTGGGTGTCAGGAAGTACTGGGCGCCGGCCTTGCGTGCGGCGACGAGCTTCATCTCGATACCACCGATGGGCCCGACCACACCCTTGTCGTCGATCGTGCCGGTGCCCGCGACGAACTTTCCGCCCGTCAGATCGCCCGGTGTCAGTTTGTCGACGAGGCCGAGGGAGAACATCAGCCCGGCACTGGGACCGCCCACATCGGCGAGCTTGATGTCGATGTGGAACGGGAAGGTGTGGTCGGCACCGGCCGTGATGCCCACGATGGCCCGGCCCGGGTCCGGGGCGGGCGCCTTGGCGGTGACGAGGGACACGTTCTTCGTGCCCTTCGGCTCGGTGTGCTTCTTCTCCGCTGCCGCTGCGTTCGCCGCCGGTACGACCGTGAAGACGACCGACTGGCCCGGCTTGTGCTGGGTGACCAGCTTCGCCACGTCACCGGGCTGGGTGACGGCCTTGCCGTCCACGTCCTTGATCACATCGCCCGCGTGCAGCTTTCCCTGCGCGGGGCTGCCCTTGACGACAGTGGAGACCACGGTCCGCGACTTCACCGGGATACCCAGCTCGTCCAGGGCCGCGACCTTGGCGCTCTCCTGGGACTCGCTGAACTCCTCGGCATTCTGCTGGGTCGACTGCTGCTCGGTCGTGCCGTCCGGGTACAGGGTGTCGTGGGGGACGACCACGGTGTCGTGCGCGAGCCAGCCGTACACCGCCTCGACCAGGTTCATCCGGTAGTCGGACCGGGTGACCCGGACCGTCACCATGTTGAGGTGCCCGCTCGTCGGATACGTCTTGTGGCCGGAGATCTGCAGGACCGGTTCGCCGCCCGCCTTGCCGAGCGTGTTCACGGTCGGCCCGGGGCTCATCTCCGCGTACGGGACGGTGAGGAACACTCCGCCGCACAGCAGCGCGATCAGCACGAGGGTGGACGTGAGCAGCGTCAAGGTGCGGCGTGGCATGGAACGACAGTACGGGACCGTCCTGTGGCGCACCGCTCGGGGCCGGGGCTCCAGGTGCGGGCGGCACCGGCGCTCGCGGGGTCAGAGCGCGTCGGAGCCGGCGTCGGCCTTCTCCATGGCCTTACGGAACCGGGCGTAGCCGGCGAGTTCGGCGCCGTCGGCGGCCTTGCGCTGCCGCGCGGCCCACCGGCCCCACAGGGCGGCGCCGACCGCGGCGATGAGCGGAATCAGCAACCAGGCAAGCGCACCCATACCGACCTCCGGACCCCCGTGAACAGTCGCGAACCGACTGATCAGCAGATTAGTCTTCCGCTGCTCCAACGCTCACGGCAGGGGGGCGGTTACGCAAATCGAGCACATGGCGGACAGGGTCCCCCGCGAGGGGGGGCGTTCCGGTCCGGGACGGCGTCAGATGCCGACCCACTCCTCCGTGCCGTTCGAGAAGGTCTGGTGCTTCCAGATCGGCACGTCGTGCTTCAGATCGTCGATGAGCATCCGGCAGGCCTCGAACGCCTCGTTGCGGTGCGCGCACGAGACGGCGGCCACCACCGCGAGATCGCCCACCGCGAGATCGCCCACCCGGTGGACCGCGGCCAGGGCGCGCACCGGGAACTTCTCGGCGACCCGCTCGGCGACCCGGCGCATCTCGTCCTCGGCGGAGGGATGGCAGGAGTAGCCGAGCGCGTCGACATCGGTGCCGCCGTCGTGGTTGCGCACCGTACCGATGAAGAGCGCCGTGCCGCCGGCCGCCTCGTCGCCCACGGCCTTGAACACCTCGTCGATACTGAGCGGGGTGTCACGGACCTCCAGCAGCCGGATGGGGTCCTGGGCCGCGTGTTCGCCGGGGTGGTCGTCGGTGAATGCCATGAGGTCCATGGTGCCGTACGGGAACGACGGCGCGGAATGGCGCTTTCGACCGGTACCGGCACAACCCCCTTGGAGCGTCCTACAGGGCGCCCGCGGGTGGGTCCGGGCACGGGCGCGCGGTGAACAGGCAGCTCGTGACCTGACGGGCAGAGCTCAGATACGCCCGCGCCGCGCCCGGCGTGCCCGGCGCACCAGCGCCGCCGTACCGAGCAGCGCGACCGTCGCACCGGCCGCACCCGCGGCTGTGGCGTCCTTGCGGCCGAGCCTGCGGCCCGCGACGGTGTGCCGTCCCGCGACCTCTTCGAGAAGTTCGGCGAGCACGTCCTCGTTGGTCCATCGGGGCCGCCAGCCCGCGTCGTGCAGTCTGCCGACACTGACCACCCAGGGGTGCATCGTGTACGCCAGGTCCCCGGCGGGCGACGGGGTGAGGCCGATCCGGTGCAGCCGGGCCGCGGCGCCGAGCGCCACAGCGGACGGCAGTTCCATCCGCCGGATTCCGCTGAGCTCCTCGACCTGGTCCTGTTCGAGCCAGCCGTCGCAGCCGACCGCGAACTCTCCGTCGACCTTTTCGAGCGCGGCGTACTCCAGTGCGCTGACCAGGTCGTCCACATGGCAGAACTGCCAGGTGGGGCGGGTGCCGGCGACCACCAGCAGGCGCGGGGACTCGAAGTAGCGGGTCAGCGCGGTGTCCGTGCCGCCCACCAGGACCGTCGGCCTGACCACGGTGACGTTCAGACCGGGATGGGCCCGCGGGGCGCGGCGGCCCAGCCGCTCGATCTCCAGGAGGTCACCGACGCCGGTGGCCTCGGCGGTCGCCCGCAGTTCGGCGTCCTCCGAGAGCGGGATGTCGTTGTCCGGCAGCGCCCCGTAGACCATGGCCGATGTGCAGAGCACGACGCGGTGGACCCCGGCGGCAGCGGCGGCCGTCAGGACCGTCTGGGTGCCGCGGACGTTGTACGCCGAGCGGGCTGACGCATCGGTCTCCAGATCGAGGTCGAGCGCGAGATGCACCACGACGTCTGCGCCGCGCAGCTTCTCGGCGATCGCCGGGTCGCGCACGTCGAGGATGTGCCACTGCGCATCGGCCACGTCACCGCGCCGCTCGTCCATGGCCACGACCTGCTTGACCTCGTCGGACCCGGCCAGCTGCCGGGTCAGCAGGGCACCGATACCGGAGGCGGCTCCGGTGACCGCGACGACGGGTCCTCGGGAGGGCTTGGTTGAGAGGTTTCGCGCTGCGCGAACCTGCGGATCTGGGGAACTCACCGGGCGTCTCCAGAGGTTGTCTTCAGTACGTACGCGAACTGACACGTACGGACCAGGTGGCGTCCATCCTGCCGCAGCCCATGCGTCAGCCAAGCACTGAGCCCTCATCGGGCACCGGTGTCTGTGCGGAGCCGCCCGGTCGGACCCGGCCTGACCGGGCGGTCACCCTCTACCCTGGGTGGTGTTGTCGGGCAATCGCTGTCGGCCAGTCGGCCGACGGCCCTACGAGCCGAGGAAACCCGTGAGTGACACTCCATTCGGATTCGGCCTTCCGCCGGAGGAGCCGGAGGACGGCGACGAGGGCAAGAGCAAGGGCAGCCAGGGCGGCGGAAGCTCCCCGCAGAATCCACTCGGGTTCGGCCCCGGCAGCGGCGGCGACAATCCGTTCGCCGCGATGTTCGGTTCGATGAACCCGAACGACCTGGGCGCCGCGTTCCAGCAGCTCGGCCAGATGCTGAGCTACGAGGGCGGCCCGGTCAACTGGGACATGGCGAAGGACATCGCCCGGCAGACGGTCGCCCAGGGCACGTCCGACGGCACCAAGGACACCAGCGTGGGCCCGGCCGAGCGGTCGGCGGTCGAGGAGGCCGTGCGCCTGGCCGATCTGTGGCTGGACGGCGCGACCTCGCTGCCCTCAGGGGCCGGTACGGCTGTCGCCTGGAGCCGCGCCGAGTGGGTCGAGGCGACCCTGCCGGTGTGGAAGGAGCTCGTCGACCCGGTCGCGGAGCGTGTCGGAGCGGCCATGGGCGGGGTGCTGCCCGAGGAGATGCAGGCCATGGCGGGCCCGCTGCTCGGCATGATGCGGTCCATGGGCGGAGCCATGTTCGGCCAGCAGATCGGCCAGGCGGTCGGCGTCCTGGCGGGCGAGGTCGTCGGCTCCAGCGACATCGGCCTGCCGCTCGGCCCGGCCGGCAAGGCGGCGCTGCTCCCGCTGAACATCGAGGCCTTCGGCAAGGACCTGGGCATCGACAAGAACGAGGTGCGGCTCTATCTGGCGCTGCGCGAGGCCGCCCACCAGCGGCTCTTCGCCCATGTGCCGTGGCTGCGCTCGCATCTGTTCGGCGCGGTGGAGGGGTACGCCCGCGGCATCAAGGTCGACACATCGAAGCTGGAGGACGTCGTCGGCCAGCTCGACCCCTCGCATCCCGAGCAGTTGCAGGAAGCCCTCCAGCAGGGCATGTTCCAGCCGGAGGACACCCCGGAGCAGAAGGCCGCACTGGCCCGTCTGGAGACGGCGCTCGCGCTGGTCGAAGGCTGGGTGGACGCCGTGGTGCACGAGGCCGCGAAGACCCGTCTGACCTCGGCGGACGCACTGCGCGAGACGCTGCGCAGGCGCCGGGCGTCGGGCGGTCCGGCCGAGCAGACCTTCGCCACCCTGATCGGCCTGGAGCTCCGTCCGCGCCGGCTGCGGGACGCTTCCCGGCTGTGGGCCTCGCTCACGGACGCACGGGGCGTCGACGGCCGGGACGGCCTGTGGGAGCACCCGGACATGCTGCCGACCGCTTCCGACCTGGACGACCCGGACGGTTTCGTCCACCACGAGCACCTGGACTTCTCCGAGCTGGACAAGATGCTCGGCGAGGCCGCGGGCGGCGACAGGACCGGCACCGGCAAGGCCGACCTGACCAAGGGCGGCGACACGGACGCCGGCCCGGCGCGGACCGGCGAGGGCGACGAGCCCGGCGGGAGCGCCGAATCCGACGGCAAGCACGGGCCGGACAGCAAGAACGACGAGAACGATGACAAGAAGGACGACTCCGGCCAGTGACGCACGAGGGCACCCTGCGGGACGACGCGGTCCGCGTACTCATGGGCCACCAGGGCCAGGGCGAGCTGCGCCAGAGGTATCTGGACCATCTCTCGGCCCACCCGGACGGGATGTGGAAGTCCTGCGGGTCCGGGCATCTCACCGCGAGCGCTCTGGTCCTGGCCCCGGAACGCGGTCAGGTGCTGCTCACCCTGCACAGGAAGCTGCGGATGTGGCTCCAGATGGGCGGACACTGCGAACCGGGCGACAGCACGGTGGCGGGTGCCGCCCTGCGTGAGGCGACCGAGGAGTCCGGCATCGAGGGGCTGACGCTGCTGCCCGGCGACCCGCTGCGGCTTGACCGGCATCCGATTCCGGGGCCGTGCACCCAGCACTTCGATGTGCAGTACGCGGCTCTGGTCCCGCCGGGAGCCGTGGAGCTGATCAGTGACGAGTCGCTGGATCTGCGGTGGTTCGCCTACGACGAGGTGGCAGACGTGGCCGACGCGTCCGTCCGGCACCTGGTGGACGCCGCCCGCACAGCGCTGGCCGGGCAACCGTCCGGCTGAGGTGAGGTGCGGCGTTCCGCAGGAGTCGGCTGCGGGCTCCCGTACGAGTAGGCGGCGGGCCTCCGTACGAGTAGGCGGCGGGCCTCCCGCAGCTGATCAGGAGGCCGCCGCCTCGTCCTCGTCTGTCCGGACGTCCTCGTCAGTTCCAGACGTTGCCCTGGTTCCGGCCGTGCGCGCCCTGCTGTCCCACGCCGAACTGCGCCAGCACCCCGTCGCCGATGTTCGCGTGCTGCGGCGGCATCACCTCGCTCGGCTGGACGAGGGCGAACCCCTGTCCCAGGAAGCTGAGTTCCCAGCCCTCACCGGTACTGCCGCGCCGCCGCCGCACCCCCGATGAGTGTGTCTGCGCCTGCATCTGCACCCGCAGACCGGACGACCAGGCGACCACCGCGTCCGCATCGGCGTTGATGTACTTGTCCGGCGTGACCTGCATCATCAGCGGCTGCCCCGAGGTCATCAGGGCCACCTGGCCCCGGCCGGTGATGTGCAGCTGGTACTTGCCGGATCCCGAGATGCCGTACTGGCTGTCGACGGCGACGACCGTGTGGTTCAGGCTGGAGTCCATCGCCAGGACATAGGCGCTGTCCACCGTCAGACCGTCCTGGTCGACCTCCACCATGTGCACATGCTGCGCCAGATTGGCGAAGTAGACCGTGCCCTGTCCGTGGCAGCGCATCAGGTCGAGCCCCTCGCCCGTGTGAGCCCGGGCGCGCCGCTGCTGGTTCGACTGGTACTCCCCGTCGAATTCGATCATCCCCTGGTACGCGACCATGGCGCCCTTGCGGGCGAGTACGTCGTCGTGTCCGGTCAGCGCGACCCGCAGCAACTGCGGGTTCTGCACCGTGTACCGGTCCTGGGTCTGCTGCTCCGTATAGCTGAAAAGCGGGCTCTGCATGGTGTTCTGACTCCCCTCAGTTCCGGATCCGCAGACGGTCGGTACTGTCCTCGCTCGGCTGTACGACGACGATGCCCTGCCCGGAGAAGGCCATCTGGTACGCCTCACCACTGCCGCGCCCGATCAGCGAACCGGCCTTGAAGCTGCGCTTGCCCTTCACCTTCAGATTCGGTGACCAGGCGACCAGGGCGTCCGGGTCGACATATGTCTCGTCCTCGCCGCTGCCGCAGTCGACGACGATCGGTGTGCCCCGCGAGGTGATGGCGACCCAGCCGCTGCCGGACACCTGGATGTTCCACAGCCCCTGGCCGGCGAACTTGGCCATGCCCTTGACTCGTTCCACGCCCCAGGTGAGGCTCGCGTCGTAGGCGAGCAGATTGCTGCCGTTGACCGACAGCGCGTCGTTGTCGAGGTTGATGACGACGATGTCCGCGCCGTAGTCGGCGAGGTAGAGCAGGCCGTCGCCCGAGCACTTCATGAGCGGGGCGCCCTCACCGGTGATCCAGTCACGGGCGATCTGACGGACGGCGGGCGGATTCGGCTCGTACTGCACGAAGCCCTCGTACGCGACCATCGATCCGGTGCGTGCGAGCAGGTCCTGGCCTGTCTGCATGGCGACCTTCAGCATCTTGCTGCCGTGGTTCTCCATGCGGGCCGTGACGGGGGTCGGGGCGTAACCCGCGAGCTGCTGGTTCATGACGGGCTCCCTCAGACCTCGTACGGCTGGACGATGATGAAGTTCCCGGGGGCGCCCCGGAACTGGAGGTTCACGCTCTCGCCGCTGTCGCCCGCGTAGGCGTTGTGCCGCAGTCGCACCTGGCTGGCGACGATCACCTGCGAGGCCGACGACCAGGCGACGACCGCATTGCAGTCGGCGAAGGTGGTCGGGGTGACGGGCAGGACGACCGGCGCCCCGTGGGTCTTGACGATCACTGTGCCGGTGCCCTGGAACTGCATGGTGAACAGGGCCCCGCCGGGGATCCCATGGCCCTCGATCCTGCGGACCTCGTACTGCAGGGTCTCGTCGAAGGCGAGCACGTTCTCCGCGGAGACGCAGATACCGTCGCCCTGCAGCTCAATGGGGTGCAGATGGGTGCTGTTCTCGGCGAAGAAGACCTGTCCACGGCCGGTGCAGCGCATCAGCTGCATCTCCTGGCCGGTGGCATGGCCCACGATCCGCCCGGCGAATCCGGCTCCCTTGTAGCTGAAGTCGACCTTGCCCTGGTACATCACCATGCTGCCCTGGCGGGCGAGTACAGGGGTGTCACTGATGGTCAGATCAGCCCTCATCAGGTACTTGTTCTGCGGTGTCCAGCGCTGGCCGGTGTCCGTTTCCCGGTACTTCTGGAAGGCGGCCTGCAGCCCGGGGACCGCCACGGTCGGCTGATGCTGACCGTAGGGGGCGGGCTGTCCGTACGGAGCGGGCTGCCCGGGAGACGGCTGCTGACCGTAGGGGCCCGGCCCGCCCTGGGCGTCTCCGTACGGGGCGGGGGCGCCCGGCGGCTGAGCCTGGCCCGGGAACTGACCGAACTGGGGCGGCTGTTGCTGCTGGGGAAGCGGCGGCGGCTGTGGCGCGTAAGGAGCAGGAGCGGGCGGCGGGGTGACGCCGCCCTGCATATGCATCGGCGCGGCCATGGTGGGCGCCGAGTGCAGGGGCGGCGGAGCGGGCGCCGGGGGTGGAGGCGGAGTGGGCCCCGGGGGTGGAGGCGGGGCCGCCGCTCCCCCGGGCGCGGGCTGCGGCTGCGGGGCAGGCGGGGCCTGGGGCGTGGCGGTCTGGGGCTGGACGGTCTGGGGCTGGGCAGCCGGCGCGCCGAAAGCGGGGGCGGGCTCGGGAGCGGCGGGGGGAGCGAAGGCGGGAGCGCCGAAGGCCGGCGGGGCGGCCTGCTGCGGAACTTCGGGCTCCTCGTCGGCCACTTCACCGCCGAAGTTCTTCAGCAGCGCTTCGAGTCCCCCGTCGAAGCCCTGGCCGACTGCGGCGAACCGCCAGACGTCCTTCAGATAGAAGTCGCCCAGCATGACGGCGCGCTCGGTGCTGAACTCGGAGCCGGTGAAGGCGTATCTGACGACCTCTTCGCCGCCGGCGACGATACGGATGTACCCGGGCCCGATCTGTGACATCTGGCCGCCGCCGTCGATCGTCGCGGTGAACGAGAGCTTCTGGACGGTCGCGGGGATGCGGTCGAGCGTGACACGGAAGGATTCGGTGTCACCGGCCTGCGCGCCGAGGAGCTGGATGGACTCCTCGGGCGACTTGGGCTGGTTGAAGAAGATGAAGTACCGGTCGTCCGAGAGCTGTTCATCCGCGTCGAGTCCGAAGCAGCTGATGTCGAAGGTCAGTCCGGCGCCCGCGATCTGTACACCCACGTACAGGTCCGTGCCCGCTGTCAGGTCACTGATCCGGGCCTTGTGGCCGCGTTGGAATTGCCTGGCCATACGTAACGACCGTCCCCCATCCCGAGTGTGTTTCCGTCGCGTCAGGCTAACGGCTGGCACCGACATCCGGCCAAGCCGGGACGGACCCGGTACGCAGCCGGTACAGAATCGCCGGGGGGGGCGTGCGGCACCGGAGGCCAGGGACGCCGGAGCCGTCTGCCGCACCGGAGGTCGGGGGCGCCGGGGCCGTCCACCGCACTCCGCGTCAGGACCGCAGGAACGGTGGAGCCGTCACTCGCCCCGGGCCGCGGGCAGATGGGGCAGCCGCTCGGCGGAGACCACCCCTTCGAGGTAGCCCCGGGCCCGCTCGGTGCGCGGATACGCATCGAGGAGCCGCCAGAAGCGCGGGCCGTGGCCGGGCACCAGGAGATGGGCGAGCTCGTGGAGCAGCACATAGTCGACGACGTACTCCGGCATGCCCTGGAGCCGGTGCGACAGCCGGATGCTGCCCTCCGCCGGGGTGCAGGAACCCCACCGGGTGTTCTGGTTGGTCACCCAGCGCACCGAATCGGGACGTGCCCTGCCCTCGAAGTACTGCTCGGACAGCCGCGCCGCGCGCTCGGCGAGCCCGGTGTCGCCGAGGACGCGCTTGCTCTCCTGGGCCGCGAGTTTGTCGAGCATCACGGTCACCCAGCGCCGTTCCTCCGCGTCCGACATCCGGGCCGGGATGAGCACGATGGTGCGGTCGCCCTCGCGGTACGCGGAGACCGTTCTGTTCCGACGGGCGCTCCTGCGGACCTCGACCGGGCTCGTCGCCGGGGCGCAGGGCGGCGGGGTCTTCGCGCTGCGCGAGGGGTTTCCGGCGGTGTGCAGGGGATCGACGGGCACGTCTCGACGTTACCCGCTGTCAGTGGGGGAAGTCCCGCGCCCATGGCGGTTGAACCTTGATCCATTCCATAGAGTGCAGCATTCGAAGTATCAGCACACCGCGCCTGTGGATAACTCTCCGCACCGTCCATGACCTGAGGGCATTCTGGCGACAGAGCCGCTGGGACAGCCCAGCGGACTGTGAACGGGGGCGTGCGATGCATCCAATGGTGAAGCCCGCGCTGCGGCGCGCATGGCGGGACCGGCAGGCCGTGCAGTTCGGGGTGACGCCCGCCCAGGCGGTGGTGCTCGGCCCGGTGGACCCGGCGACCGGCTGTCTCATCGGGCTGCTGGACGGCACCCGCGGGATGGAGCTGCTGCGGGAGGAGGCGCGGGCCATGCGGCTGCCGGACGGCCAGGTGGACAAGCTGGTCGCCCGGCTGGCGAAGGCGGGGCTGATCGACGATGCGCGGGCCGGAGGCGCGGCGGTCGAGGCGTTACGGAACCGGCCCGGCACCCTGGACCGGCTCCGCCCCGACCTGGCATCGCTCTCACTGGTCCATCCGGAGCCGGGCGGCGGCGCGGCCCGGCTCGCGGCGCGGCGGGCCATACGGGTCCAGGTCCGTGGTGCCGGCCGGGTCGGGGCCATGGTGGCGGCGCTGCTCTCGGCCTCCGGGGTGGGCCTGATCGAAGTGCTCGACGGCGGAGCCGTCACCCCCGGGGATGTGGCGCCGGGCGGTTTCCCGGCCGAGGCCGTCGGGGAGCGGCGGGACACGGCGGCCCGCCGGCTGGTCCGGCGCGCCGCGCCCGGCCCGCCATCACGGGCTTCGGCTGCCGCACCGGGCGGGGACTGCGGGCCCGGGCTGTCCCTGGTCGTCGTCGCCCCGCGGGACGGACTCGACGCCTATGTGCCGGATCCGGCGGTCTCCGCGGAGTGGATCGCGTCGGGCACACCTCATCTCTACGGGGGTGTGCTCGAAGGCACCGGAGTGGTCGGGCCGCTGGTCCTGCCGGGAGGCACGGCGTGCTCGGGCTGCCTGGCCCTGCGCCGGGCCGAGCGTGATCCTGGCTGGCCCCGGATGGTCGCGCAGTGGCGCTCGGGCCGACGCGGCTCCGTCCCGGCCTGCGATCTCGGTCTGGCCACGGCGGTCGCGGGACTGGTGACCGCCCACGCACTGACGTTCCTCGACGGGGAGCTGCCCGCTTCCACAGGCTCGCGGTGGGAAGCGTCGCTGCCGCTGCTCGACTGGCGAGCGGCCCGTATCACACCCCACCCCGACTGCAGCTGCGGTGCGGGTGGGCACACTGAGGGGGTGCATGCCTCGGAGGCCGAGGCTCCGCACGACACAATGGCCGGGTAACCGCCGTACGCTCCACGGCAGTCTGGGATTTGGAGGGGCGCATGTCTGATCTTCCCCGGAAAGCGGTCACACGTACCGCCAAGCTGGCGTCGCTCCCACTCGGTTTCGCCGGCCGCGCCACCTGGGGCCTGGGCAAGCGGATCGGCGGCAGGTCCGCGGAGATCGTGGCACGTGAGGTGCAGCAGCGCACGGCCGAGCAGCTCTTCAAGGTCCTGGGCGAGCTGAAGGGCGGGGCCATGAAGATGGGGCAGGCACTCTCGGTCTTCGAGTCCGCCCTGCCCGAGGAGATCGCAGGCCCCTACCGGGCGGCGCTGACCAAGCTCCAGGAATCCGCCCCGCCCATGCCGGTGCAGACGGTGCATGCCGTGCTGGAGGCTCAGCTGGGTACGGAGTGGCGTGAGCTGTTCGTCGAGTTCGACGACAAGCCGTCGGCCGCCGCTTCCATCGGCCAGGTGCACCGCGCGGTGTGGCACGACGGGCGGGCGGTGGCGGTCAAGGTGCAGTATCCGGGGGCCGGTGAGGCACTGCTGTCGGATCTCAGCCAGCTGAGCCGGTTCGCGCGGCTCCTCGGACCGCTGATTCCCGGCATGGACATCAAGCCGCTCATCGCCGAACTGCGGGACCGCGTGTCCGAGGAACTGGACTACGAGCTGGAGGCGGACGCGCAGCGGGAGCACGCGGAGGAGTTCGCCGGGGATCCGGACGTGGTGGTGCCCGGTGTGGTGCACCAGAGCGACCAGGTGCTGGTGACCGAGTGGATCGACGGGATCCCGCTGGCCGATGTGATCTCGGACGGCACGGAGGAACAGCGTGACCGGGCGGGGCAGCTGCTCGCCCGTTTCCTCTTCTCCGGCCCGGCCCGCACCGGGCTGCTGCACGCCGACCCGCATCCGGGCAACTTCCGACTGCTGCCCGCAGATGAGGGCGGGCGCGGAGATGAGGCCGGGGACACGGCCGGCCGGCCGGCGGAGGACGGCGGCCCCGCGGACGGTACCGCCGCCGAGGGGGCCGCGGCACGGTGGCGGCTGGGGGTGCTCGACTTCGGGACGGTGGACCGGCTGCCGGGCGGGCTCCCGGCCACGATCGGCCAGGCTCTGCGGATGACGATCGAGGGAGAGGCGTCGGCCGTCTACGAGATGCTCTGCGAGGAGGGGTTCGTCAAGGAGTCCATCGAGCTCGATCCGGAAGCGGTTCTGGAGTATCTGGTACCGATCATCGAGCCGGTGCAGGCTGAGGAGTTCACGTTCAGCCGGGGCTGGATGCGGGCCCAGGCGGCGAGGATCGCCGATCCCCGTTCCCCCGCCCATCAGTTGGGCAAGCAGCTCAATCTGCCGCCGTCCTATCTGCTGATCCACCGGGTGACACTGAGCACCATCGGAGTGCTCTGCCAGCTGGGTGCGACCGTGCGGCTCCGGGGCGAGCTCGAAGACTGGATGCCGGGGTTCCTTCCGGAGACCGTGGAGACCGGACTCCCGGAGCAGGACCTCGACCAACTCCCGGCACAGGCCACGGAGAAGAGCACGGAGAAGAGCACAGGGAACAGCGCGGAGAAGAGCTCGGGGGAGGACGCGGAGAAGGAGACCGAGCCCGGCGCGGACCTCGACTCGGACGACGGTACGGAACAGGGCGCGGACGCTGTCCCGGAGCAGGGGCTCCCTCCCGCCCAGGCGCGCGCCTGACCGGCCCGCTACCGACGGCTCCGGAACATGCCGGCCCGGAACACCCCAGGCCCCCATGCCGGTTCTGGACGTGCACGGTCGGGACATGCCCAGCCTGGACACGCCCGGTCTGGACACGCCAGGGGGCCGGTCGCATCCGACCGGCCCCCGCTGTCCTTCGCGCTCTGGGCGCGTCTTTCGTGTTACCGCGTTATCGCTCTACCGCGTTGCCGCACTGGTCCGGTCCGGTCCGGTCCGGTCCGGTCAGTCTGGTCTGATCCGATCCGCTGCGACTTCGCTGCTTTACCAAGGCTGTTACTGCATGACCGCCATGGCGAGCGCGCGGCGGGCGCGCAACGACACGCGTTCGGCGCGGCGTTGCATACGGCGGGCGGCCACCAGGCGCAGAGCCTGGCGTTCGATATGGGCCTCCCTGTGGCGCTCGTGCATATGAGCACGAGCCATGGCTTCTGGGATGAGTTGCATCTCACGGGTCCTGTTCTGACGCGAGGCGGTCGCGCCGGTGGTGGTGACGACTGGGGTTGCGGAGCCGGACGGCTCGCTGGTGGAGGAGGTCATCGGGTCCTGCTTCTGGGGATCGTGCTTCTGGGGACGGTCGATCGTTCCGGGGCCGTTGAGTTTCATGCCGCGACCGGGTTCTTGCGCGGACGACCACGCGGCCTCTTGCGGGCGACGACGACGCCCTGGACGAAGAGCTCACCGCCCCAGACACCCCAGGGCTCCCGACGCTCCTTGGCGCCTGCGAGGCAGGCCTCGACCAGCGGGCAGGTGCGGCAGAGCGACTTGGCGTACTCGACGTCCGCCGGGGTCTCGGCGAAGAAGACCTCCGGGTCGTAGGCGCGGCAGGGTACGGGCGCGTCGAGGTTCTCGATGGCGTCGTCGAGAACGGTCAGCGCGGTGAGCGGGAACACGGTGGGATCCTCCGGGGCAACAGGGGGCGAGAGCGTCTGTGAGGGCGGTACGGACGGGGCGTGCGCTTCGATTTGCACGGTGGTTTCATTCCTCGTCTGGTCGTTCCGGTCTGTTTGACCGAAGGTCGTCTGGTGGCCCAGTACAAACAAAAGGGCCGCGGATCCCGGGTGGGGTTCCGCGGCCCTGAAGGCGCCTGCCTGATGCTGGATCAGACTGGATCACTCCAGGGTTCGAGCCCACGGAAGGCCCACATCGTGTGATGCTGCGTTGCCTGCTGGCCGAACTCGGCACCGGCTGCCGCAAACGCATAGGACGGAATCCCCGCGATTGCTACTGCTGCTTCCGGTGCCTGGGTCGGTCGCTCATTACGGTCCCGAACGGGAAGGC
This sequence comes from Streptomyces sp. NPDC059398, assembly GCF_042751845.1. Classification (NCBI taxonomy): domain Bacteria; kingdom Bacillati; phylum Actinomycetota; class Actinomycetes; order Kitasatosporales; family Streptomycetaceae; genus Streptomyces; species Streptomyces sp. NPDC059398. Next base: position 20,277 of record NZ_JBHYWP010000081.1, read on the forward strand.
CCACGGGGGAAACAGGGCTGACGGCAGAGAAGCCGGACAGACCGATCCCACGGAAGGAGGAGCCGAGCAGGCAGGTGGCGACGACCGAGCGGTCAGTCATTTTGGTCTTCGTCGTGGTTGCCACTGGTCTCGCCTCCTCTCGGCGTCTCGGGGAGCTGGGGCCCGGGGGCCGCGTCCCATTCGTATAGGTCACGTAAAGCTGTGGATCAAGTACAGCACGGAACCAGGGCTTCAGAGAAGTCGCTGTTCCCGTGGTTAAGAACCTAAGGGGGTTCCCGGGGCGTGCGCAAACTATTTTCTCGACGAGTTTCGGTCAGTCTTCCCCGTCCTCGCCCGCAAGCTCCTGGCCTGCACAGATCTTCAGCACATCGGCCCCGAACCGCGCGATCTTCCGGGCCGGGACACCGGCGATCCGCGTCAGCTCGCTCTCGCTCGACGGCACGGCCTCGGCGATGGCCATCAGGGTCTTGTCGGTGAACACGCAGAACGCGGGCTGCCCCGTCTCCTGGGCCTGGACGGAACGCCACTCGTGCAGCCGCTCGTAGAGCGCCTCGTCCATGTCGGACGGGCACTCCTCGCAGCGCATCAGCTTCATCTCGCCGCCGTCGGTCAGCGTCTTTCCGCAGACCCGGCACCGCACGGGCCCGCGGTGCTTCCGGCGGACCGCCGTCCCCCGCTCGATCCCGCCCGCACCACCGTCGGCGCCGCGCAGCCCGGCGGTGGCAGCCGAACCCGGCCGCAGCCCGCTGAGGAAGCGGCTGGCCCGGCGGGAGGCCCTCCCCCCGGGAGACCGGGACAGTGCCCAGGAGAGTGTGAGGTGCAGCCGGGCACGGGTGATGCCCACATAGAGCAGCCGGCGCTCCTCCTCGACCTGGGCGTCGGTCTTGGCGTAGGTGATCGGCATCATGCCTTCGGTGAGACCGACCAGGAACACCGCGTCCCACTCCAGCCCCTTCGCCGAGTGCAGCGAGGCCAGGGTGACGCCCTCGATGGTCGGGGCATGCTGCGCCGCCGCCCGCTCGTCCAGCTCGGCGACCAGATCCGAGAGGGTCGCCCCCTCCCTGGCCCTGGCGAAGTCCTCGGCCAGGCGCACCAGCGCCGCCAGTGACTCCCAGCGGTCCCGGACCGCACCGGATCCTGCGGGGGCCTCCGCCCGCCATCCCTTGGTGCCGAGCACCGCACGCACCTGGGACGGCAGATCCACCGCGTCGTCGAGCAGCGGGTCGTTGCCCCCTGCACGGGCGGCTCCGCGCAGCGCTACCCCGGCCTCCCGGACCTCGGGCCGTTCGAAGAACCGCTCGGCTCCGCGCAGCTGGTAGGGCACGCCCGCGTCGGCCAGCGCCTGCTCGTAGACCTCGGACTGGGCGTTGATCCGGTACAGCACGGCGATCTCGGAAGCGGGGACGCCCGCTGCGATCAGGTCCCGGATCCGGCGCGCGGTCCCCTCGGCCTCCGTGGGCTCGTCCCCGTACTCCTTGTAGACGGGCTCGGGCCCCGGCGAGCGCTGCGAGATCAGTTCAAGGCGGTGCTCGGCGGCCCGGCCGCGCGCCTGTGCCAGCAGCCCGTTGGCCAGGTGGACGACCTGGGGTGTCGAGCGGTAGTCCCGGACCAGCTTCACCACTGTGGCCTGCGGATGGCGGACCCGGAAGTTGAGCAGGTGGTCGGGGGTGGCGCCAGTGAAGGAGTAGATGGTCTGGCCGGCGTCGCCGACGACGCAGAGGTCCTCCCTGTCCCCCACCCACAGTTCGAGTAGCCGCTGCTGGAGCGGGCTGACGTCCTGGTACTCGTCGACCACGAAGTGCTGGTACTGGCTGCGGATCCGGTCGGCGATGTCGTGCCGGTCCTGCAGGATTCCGACGGTCAGCAGCAGTACGTCCTCGAAGTCGATCACTCCGCGGTCGCGCTTGAGCTGCTCGTACATCGCGTAGATCTGGGAGATCTCGGCCGGGCCCCGGGGCGCATCGCGCGCCGATTTCGCGATGGCGGCCGGGTAGTCGGCGGGCACGGTCTGGGTGACCTTGGACCACTCGATCTCCCCCGTCACGTCCCGCAGCTCGTTCCGGTCGAGCCGGACACCGCAGCGCGCGGCGGCCTCCGCGACCAGCTGGACCTTGCGCTCGACGAGCCTGGGCACCTCGCCGCCGACCGCCTTGGGCCAGAAGAACTGGAGCTGGCGCAGCGCCGCCGAGTGGAACGTGCGCGCCTGGACACCGCCCGCGCCGAGCTGGCGCAGCCGCCCGCGCATCTCTCCGGCCGCGCGGTTGGTGAAGGTCACGGCGAGCACCGTGGAGGGCTGCAGAATCCCTGCGCGCACCCCGTAGGCGATGCGGTGCGTGATCGCGCGGGTCTTGCCCGTGCCCGCTCCGGCCAGCACGCACACCGGACCGTGCAGGGCGGTCGCGACCTCGCGCTGCTCGGGGTCGAGCCCGTCGAGCACCGCGTCGGCGGAGTCCGGGACCTGCGGGAAGAGAGAGGCGTGCGTTGCTGCAGTCACCCCGCCATGCTGCCAGGTCTCCCGCACCCGATGGATCCGTTGTCCACAGGGACCGGACCATAGTAGTACCGGTCGCGTACCGCAGTCGTACCGGTCGCGGCCGTCGTGCTCTCGGCCGACCTGGTCCCGGCCGTCCTGGCCGCCGCCGGCCGTCCGCCGGGCCCCTCCGGGGAACGGGAATGGCTGGCCGGTCACGTACGTTCTACCGGCATGTGATTTCCCGGGGTCGCCCCTAGGAAATCCCCATGTATCGGACGAAGCAGTACAGAAGGCTGCGGGCGAAGCAGCAACAGAGGAGCGCGAGACATGCCGGGCACTGTGACGATGTACAGCACCACGTGGTGCGGCTACTGCCGTCGGCTGAAGGGCCAGATGGACCGTGAGGGCATCGCGTACACCGAGGTGAACATCGAGCACGACGCCGATTCCGCGGCCTTCGTGGAGAAGGCGAACGGCGGCAACCAGACCGTGCCCACGGTTCAGGTGGTCTCCGACTCCGGCAGTGAGTCGGTGCTGACGAACCCTTCGCTCGCGCAGGTCAAGCAGGCCATGGCCGCCTGACCCCACCCCGCCCTCCCCGCTCCACACGGACAGACCCTCGTGCCGAACCGGTACGGGGGTCTTGCGCTGCGCCTGTCGTGGCGACAGCCCCGGGTGCGGTGTGTGGCGGGTCGCGGTTCATCACCCGCGCAGGGCGAGCCACTCCTGGAGTTCCACGAGGTTTCCCTCCGGGTCCATGAGGTGGGCGACGCGCATACGGTCCCCCATGGGGGCAGGGCCGTGGGTGAGTACGGCGCCCCGCGAGGTGATCTCCTCGCAGTAGCGGTCGATGTCGTCGACCCGCAGGACGACCAGGGACCGGTAGCCCGTCGGCTCCGCGGCGAGTTCGCCCAGGACCTGCGCCATGTGCGCGCGTTCCTGCAGGGCGATGCCCGCGGTGCCGCCTTCGGGCGTGAATTTCGCGTACGGGCCGTCCTCCGCGTCGAACTGCGGCTTCAGCCCCAGTACGTCCCGGTAGAAGCGGTAGCAGCTGGAGAAGTCCGTGACCAGGAGGCGGACCTGGGCGAGTTCCATCGATGTCCCCTTGAAGAGCAACAGCGCGAGTTGGAGAGCAACAGCGCGAGCGTTCGAGCCCGACGACACACCACACCCGGCGAGGGCGGACAGGGGCAGCCGGTGACCACTTCCCCGGGCACCCTCGCCGGCACATCAATCGCAGTCACCGCAGTCACCGCGCTCGGCCGGTCAGGCCGCCGGCTTCGGCAGCGGCTTGCCGTACCAGAGCTCCACCAGTCTTGCCGCGATCGAGATACCGGAAGGGGGCAGCACATCCCCGGCCTCGATCGCGGAGCGCAGGTCCTCCCGCGAGAACCAGCGGGCCTCGCTGATCTCCTCGCCGTCCACGGTGATCTCGGATGACGTGGCCTGCGCCATGAAGCCGAGCATCAGGCTGGACGGGAAGGGCCAGGGCTGGCTGGCGACGTACTGCACGGTGCCGACCGTGACGCCCGCCTCCTCGAACACCTCACGCGCCACCGCGGCCTCGATGGACTCGCCCGGCTCGACGAAACCGGCGAGCGTGGAGAACCGGCCCTCCGGCCAGTGCACCTGCCGGCCGAGCAGCGCCCTGTCGTGTTCGTCGGTGACGAGCATGATCACCGCCGGGTCGGTACGCGGGTAGTGCTCGGCCCCGCACGCCTGACAGCGCCGGATGTGGCCGGCGGCGGCGATGACGGTGCGCTCGCCGCAGCGGGAGCAGAAGCGGTGCAGCCGCTGCCAGTTCTCCAGCGCCACCGCGTGCACCAGAAGCCCGGCGTCGAGCGGCGAGAGCAGCAGCCCCGCCTCACGCAGCCCGGCGGGCCTGGCGGACTGGTCCATCCGGCCGGGGAGGGTGTCCTTCTGGAGCGCGAAGTAGCGCACTCCGTCCGCGTCCGTGCCCAGGAAGTAGCGGTGCTCCTCGGTGAGGGGGGCCTCGAACGACGGGGTCTTGAGCAGTTCGGTCCGGCCGTCCGGTGTCTCGTCGATCAGCGCCTGGCCGCCGGAGACCACGAACACCCGGGTCGTCGGGTGGCTCCAGGCCGCGGCCAGCCATGCCTCGTCGAGGCGGTGGTGGGCGGCCCGGTCGATGCCGCTCGGGGCGGTCAGACCGATCGGCCGGTGCGGATCCGTACCGGTGACGGTCCCGGCGGCACCGGCGGCGGCCCGGTCGTCAGCGGTCCCGCCCTGGCTCGCGTGACCTTCGGTGGCATTGCTGAAGTTGCTCACAGGTGCTTCCAACTCCCCCTCGTGTACTGGTGGTTCGGTTCGGCGTTCTCAGCGCAGGGCGGCGGCCATGTCGCCCCACAGATAGGCGGTGGTCTCCACACCCTTGAACAGCAGGTCGAGTTCGACCTTCTCGTTCGGTGCGTGCCAGCCGTCGGACGGCACGGAGATGCCCAGGAAGAGCACCGGGGCACCGAGGACGTCCTGGAGATCGGCGGCGGGGCCCGAGCCGCCCTCCCGGGTGAAGCGGATCTTCTCGCCGAACGCCCGGCCCATCGCCCGTACGACGGACTGGAGCGCCGGGTGGTCAAGCGGGGTCAGACACGGCCGGGTACCTGCGCTGAATATGACCTGCTGGCGGATCCCGGGCTCCGCCCGGCCGGCCGCCCACTCGGTGACCAGCCGCTCGATCCGCACCGGGTCCTGGCCCGCCACCAGCCGGAACGACAGCTTCACCATGGCGGACGACGGGACGACGGTCTTGCCACCGGTGCCCTGGTAGCCGCCGCCGATGCCGTTGACCTCGGCGGTCGGGCGGGCCCAGATCCGCTCCAGCGTGGTGTGGCCGCGCTCACCGGCCGCCGCCCGGGACTTGGCGGTCCGCAGCCACTCGGCCTCGTCGAAAGGCAGCTCGGCGAAGAGCTCGCGCTCGGCGTCCGTGAGCTCCGCGACACCGTCGTAGAAACCGGGGACGGTGACCCGTCCATCGGCGTCGTGCAGTGCGGCCACCAGCCGGGCGGCCGCGGTGGCCGGGTTCGGGACGGCGCCGCCGAAGGAGCCCGAGTGGATGTCCTGCTCGGGGCCTTCGAAGGTGATCTCGCACTCGGCGAGGCCGCGCATACCGGTGCAGACGGTCGGCGTCGTCCCGGACCACATCCCGGTGTCCGAGACGATCACCACATCGGCTGCGAACCGCTCGGCGTGCTGCTCGACCAGCTCCCTGAAGTGCGGGGAGCCGGACTCCTCCTCGCCCTCCACCAGAAGTTTGAGGTTGACGGCGGGGGCCGTGCGGCCGGTGGCGGCGAGGTGCGCGCGGACCCCGAGTGTGTGGAAGAACACCTGGCCCTTGTCGTCCGCCGCGCCCCTGCCGTACATCCGGCCGTCCCTGACGACCGGCTCGAAGGGGTCGGTGTGCCAGCCGTCGTCGACCGCGGCGGGCTGGACGTCGTGGTGGCCGTAGACGAGGACGGTCGGCGCCTGGGGGTCGCCCGAAGGCCACTCGGCGAACACCGCGGGGGCGCCGGGCGTATCGAGGATCTCGGTGACCGGGAAGCCGGTCTCGCGGAGTGCGGCGGCCAGCCAGTCGGCGCTGCGGCGTACATCGGCCGCGTGCTCCGGCTGCGCGGAGACGGAGGGGATGCGCAGCCAGTCGGCCAGGTCGGCGAGGAAGGACCCGCGGTGCTGGTCCAGGTACGTGCGGACAGCGCTGTCCGGGGTGTCGCTCATGCCATCGAGCCTAACGGGCCGGTCGGGGTGGCTCGCCCGGCGGATCCGCCGGTGGGGCTGGAGCGGGGTCCGCCGGATCGCCCAGCAGGATCCGCTCAAGACCGGCCCGGCCCGGCAGCCGCGCGGGCCGGACCACTTCTCCGGTCCGTACGTAGAGGAACACGGCCGAGACCGAGGTGAGCGGGATGTGGTGCTGCTCGGCCCAGGCCAGCCGGTAGACGGCCAGCTGGAGCGGGTCGGCGGTGTGGGCCCGGTGGGTCTTCCAGTCGACGATCTCGTAGGTGTCGCGGCCGGTGCGGTAGACGGCGTCCATCCGGCCGCGGATCACCCGTCCCGCGAGGGTGAGCGTGAAGGGGGCCTCGACCCGGTGGGGCGTACGCCCGGCGTACGGGGTGCGCTCGAAGGCGTCCTTCAGTTCGGCCAGCTCCCGCTCGTCGGCGATCACCGGTTCGTCGTCGTCACCGCCGGGCAGCTCGTCGGGTCCGAGCATGGGCAGCGGCAGCTCGTCGAAACGCGACTCGACCCAGGCGTGGAAGCGGGTGCCGCGGCGGGCGGCGGGCTGCGGCGGGCGGGGCATGGGCCGGGCCAGCTCCTGCGCGAACGCGTCGGGGTCCTCGGCGAGGCGCAGCAGCTGGGTCGCGGTGAGGGTGCGGGGCACGGGGACGTCGCGCACGGTGCTTCTGGCGCGGAGCAGTTCGGCCGTGAGCGCGTCGAGATCACGGTCCCAGGAGGTGAGCGTGCGGGCGTCCTCGGGGGTGAGGGGGGTCCGGGCATGGGGCACGTGCGGAGGGGCGGGGGTGCCGGGCGGGGCGGGGGCGTCGTGCGGGGCGGGGGCCCGGGTGCCGTGCGGGGCGGGGTCGTCGTGCGGGGCCGTTGGCCCGGGGTGCTGTCCCGGGCCCCGGTCCTCGTCCTGCCCGGTCGGCTCGGTCAGCTCGTCCTGCTCGTGTAGCTCGTCCTGCCCGGTCGGGTCGGTCGGCTCGTGCTGCCCGGTCTGGTCTGTCGGGTCGGTCGGCTCGTCCTGCCCGTTCAGCTCGCTGAGCTTGTCCAGCACCAGTTCCGCCGCCGCCCTGCGGCGGCGCAGTGACGTCTCGTCCAGCGGCAGGGGCCAGGCGTGGTCCGCCGCCGCGTCCCGCAGCGCCGGGTTCTCCTCGTCCTCCTCCGGGGCGTCCGCCCAGATCTCCGTCTCGCCGTACCCCGCGGCGCAGTGCTCCTGCAGCGCGAGCAGGAAGTCCGAAGGACCGCGCGGGCGCTTCTGGCTCGGACCCCACCAGTGGGCCGAGCCGAGGAGCAGCGAGCGGGGGCGGGTGAAGGTGACGTACCCCAGGCGGAGTTCCTCCGTGTGCTGGTGGGACTTCATCGCCGCCTTGAAGGCGGCCAGTCCCTTCGCGTCCCACGCGCCGACCCCGGGAAGCGTCGCCGCGTCGCCGCGCAGGGCGTGCGGCAGCACCTTCGGCTGCGCGGTCCACACCTCGCGGGACTGCCCGCTCGGGAACTGTCCGGTCACCAGGCCAGGGACGGCGACCACATCCCATTCGAGGCCTTTGGACTTGTGAGCGGTGAGGACCTTCACGGTGTTCTCGCCGCCGGGCAGTGCGTTGTCCAGGCCCTTCTCGTACTGGGCCGCCGTCCGCAGAAAGGCCAGGAAGGCCAGCAGGCTCGCCTCGCCGTCCAGCGAGGCGAAGCCCGCCGCTATGTCCAGGAACTGCGAGAGGGTCTCGCGGCGGCGGGCGGCCAGCGCGTGCGGGGAGGCCGACAGCTCGACCTCAAGACCCGTGGTGGCGAGCACCCGGTGCAGTACGTCCATCAGGGGGTCGGCCAGCGAGCGCCGGAGATCGCGCAGTTCGGCGGCGAGCCGGGCGAACCTCACCCGGGCATCGGCCGAGAACGGAAGCCCGTCGTCCGTACGCCCGCCCCGCACCCCGTCCGGACGCCCGCCACGCCCCCCGTCCGCAAGCCCGGCGCCCGTCCCGTCCCCCTGCCCGCCGCCCCAGTCCGCAGGGCTCCCGTCCGCGGGCCCCCCGTCCGGGACCCCGCCGCCGGCCGTCAGGAACGTGTCCAGCGCGTCCGCCAGCGAGACCACCTCGGCCGGGTCGACCCCCTCGACGGCCTCCGCGAGCCGCTGGTCCGCGTCAGCCCCGTCGTCGCCCGCCGCGCCGCCGTGCCGTACGAGAAGCCGCGCCCTGCGGCCCAGCAGCGCCAGGTCGCGCGGGCCGATCCGCCAGCGCGGCCCGGTCAGCAGCCGGACCAGCGAGGCGTTGGCCCCCGGGTCCTGGAGCACCTCGCAGACCGCCACCAGATCGGCGACTTCGGGCAGGTGCAGCAGCCCCGAGAGGCCGACCACCTCGACCGGCACGTCCCGGGCCACCAGCGCGCCCTGGATCTGCGCGAAGTCCCCGGCGGTGCGGCAGAGCACCGCGATCTCGCCCGGGTCCTTGCCGGTGCGCACCAGATGCGCGAGCGAGTCGGCGAGCCAGCCGATCTCCTCCTCGTGTGTACGGAGCAGGGCGCACCGCACCATGCCGTCCCGCTCGGCGCCCGGCGCGGGACGCAGTGCTTCGACGCCCGCGTGCATCGCGCGCAGCGGGGCCGCCAGACCGTTGGCCAGGTCGAGGAGACGGCCGCCGCTGCGCCGGTTCTCGCTCAGCGAGAAGCGGGTGGCGGGGCTCCCGTCCGCGTACGGGAAGTGCTCGGGGAAGTCGTCCAGGTTGGCGACGGACGCGCCGCGCCAGCCGTAGATCGCCTGGCAGGGGTCGCCCACGGCGGTCACCGCGTGGCCGCTGCCTGCCCCGAAGAGGCCGGAGAGCAGCAGCCGCTGGGCGACGGATGTGTCCTGGTACTCGTCGAGCAGGACCACCCGGAACTCGTCCCGCAGCAGGGTCCCCACCTCGGGCCTGGTCAGCGCCAGCTCGGCGGAGAGGGCGATCTGGTCGCCGAAGTCGAGCAGGTCACGGCTGTGTTTGGCCGCGCGGTACCGGCTCACCAGATCGAGCAGTTCACGGCGGGCCCACGCGGCCTCCGGGACCTTGCGCAGCTCGGCGTTGGAGAGCCGGGCGCTCTCCAGGCTGTCCAGCAGCCCGGTGTCGTACGCACGCAGCGCCTCCGGGGTCACCAGATGCTCGGCCAGCTCGCCGTCCAGCGCCAGCAGATCGCTGACCAGTGAGGAGAAGGACTTCGTCAGCGCCGGATAGGGGCCGGGGGCCTCCTTGAGCACCCGGGCGGCCAGCTGGTAGCGGGTGGCGTCGGCGAGCAGCCGGGAGGACGGTTCAAGACCGATCCGCAGACCGTGGTCGGTGAGCAGCTGTCCGGCGAAGGCGTGGTACGTCGAGATGCGCGGCTCGCCCGGCGAGTAGTACGGATCGGCGCTCCCGGCCGCCGGGTCGGTGCTCACGGCAGGCGCCGAGGGGCGGGGGCCCGGTGCCGGGGACGGTCCGGGGGCGTCCGGGTCGGTCACCCCGGCCCGGACCAGGGCCTTGCGGACGCGCTCGGCCAGCTCGCCCGCCGCCTTGTTGGTGAAGGTCAGCCCGAGCACCTGCTCGGGCGCGACCTGCCCGGTCCCCACCAGCCACACCACCCGCGCGGCCATCACCGTGGTCTTCCCGGAACCGGCTCCGGCCACGATGACCTGCGGGGCGGGCGGCGCTGTGATGCAGGCCGTCTGCTCCGGGGTGAAGGGAATGCCGAGAAGCTCCTTGAGCTGCTCGGGGTCGGTGATGCGCGGGGTCACCTCAGAGAGGCTAACGGCGCCCTGTGACATTCCCGCCCGAGTCCCGCCGGGACCGCTCACCGCTCACCGCTCACGGACAGCCGTCACTCCACGATGTGGGTGCCCTCGGGCAGCGCACTGCAGGAGGCCCGGAACGCACAGTGGGTGCAGTGGCTGCCGGTCGTCGGGGTGAACCGCTCGTCCAGCACCTTCCCGGCGGCGGTCGCCAGCAGCTCCCCGACCCACTCCCCCGCGAGCGGTTCCTGCGACTGGACCCTGGGCAGCGCGTCGCCGCCCTCCTTGCGGGGGGCGGCCTGTCGCAGCTGTACGAGTTCGGCGCCGCCCGCTTCGGGGCGCCGCCCGCCGAAGACCTCGTCCACCGCGCCCTCGCGGACGGCGAGCTGGTAGACGGCGAGCTGCGGATGGCGGGCCACCTCGTCCTTGGTCGGCGCCTGCTTGCCGGTCTTGAAGTCGACCACGTACGCACGGCCTTCGGTGTCCCGCTCGACCCGGTCCATGGAGCCCCGGATCCGCACCTGGTACTCGCCGGCCTCCAGCGTCACGTCGAAGGGGTGCTCGGTGGCGGCCGGGGTGCGGCCCGCACGGTCCATGACGTGCCAGCGCAGGAAGCGTTCCAGCGCCGCGCGGGCGTTCTCCTTCTCCTGGCCGGACTTCCAGGGCGCGTCGAAGGCGAGCGAGTTCCAGACCGAGTCGAGGCGTTCCATCAGGACGGCCAGGTCGGCAGGGGTACGCCCGGACGCCACCTCGTCCGCCAGGACATGCACCACATTGCCGAACCCCTGGGCGGCGGTGGCGGGCGCGTCGGCCTTCACCTCGCGGCCCAGGAACCACTGGAGCGAACAGGTGCGGGCCAGCTGCTCCAGCGCGCTGCCGGAGAGCGCGACCGGCTGCCCGGGGTCGCGTACCGGGGCGGCGGAGTGCGTCGGCTCGTACAGCCCCCACCAGCGGTACGGGTGCGCCGCGGGCACCAGCGGCTGGCCCTCCTCGTCGGTGAGGGCGGCCAGCCGGGCGAGCCGGTGGGCGGCGGCCTCGCGCAGTCCGGGGGAGGCCTTCGGGTCGACGGTCGTGGCGCGCAACTCCGCGACCAGCGGGGCCACCGCGAGGGGGCGCCGGGGGCGGCCCGTGACGTCCTTCGGCTCCACCCCCAGCTCGGTGAGGAAGCGCGACGGCTGGTCCCCGTCGTCGGCCGGTGCCTTCACCGCGGTCACCACGAGCCGGTCGCGGGCCCGGGTCGCCGCGACGTAGAAGAGCCTGCGCTCCTCGGCGAGGAGCGCGCCGGGGCTGAGCGGTTCGGCCAGCCCGTCCCGTCCGATCCGGTCCGCCTCCAGGAGCGATCCGCGCCGCCTGAGATCGGGCCACAGCCCTTCCTGCACCCCGGCGACAATGACGAGTCCCCACTCCAGGCCCTTGGCGCGGTGCGCGGTCATGAGCTGGACCGCCTCGGGGCGCACGGTCCGCTTGGAGAGGGTGTCGGCGGCGATGTCCTGGGCGTCCACCTCTTCGAGGAAGTTCAGCGCGCCGCGCCCGCCGGTACGGTCCTCGGCGCGGGCCGCGGTGTCGAAGAGCGCGCAGACGGCGTCCAGGTCACGGTCGGCGTTGCGCCCGGCGGCTCCGCCCCGCAGGGCCGCGCGCTCCAGGCGCCGGGGCCAGCCGGTGCCGCTCCACAGCTCCCACAGGGCCTGTTCGGCGGTGCCGCCGTTCTCCAGGAGGGCGCGCGTTCTGCTCAGGAGCTTGCCCAGCTGCTGGGCGCCCCTGGCGTACGCGGGGTCGTGCGCGATCAGCCGTCCCGGCTCGGCGAGTGCGCGGGCGAGCAGTTCGTCGGAGGGAGCGGGCAGCCGGTTCCCGCCCGCCCGTTCCTCGTCGCGCAGGGCACGGCCGAGCCGGCGCAGATCGGCGGCGTCCATGCCGCCGAGGGGTGAGGTGAGCAGGGTGAGGGCCGTCGCGGTGGAGAGCCGGGCGGCGGGGGGCCCGGGGGCCGGGCCGTCCTCCTCACCACGGGCCGGTACGCCGTCCCCGCCTGCCGGTACGCCGTCTCCACCGGCTGCCGGTTCGCCTGCCGGTACGCCGTCTCCACCTGCCGCCGGTTCACCGTCCGCGCTGACGTCTCCACCGCCCGCCGGTTCATCGTCCGCGCTGACGTCCCCGCCTGCCGCCGGTTCACCGTCCGCGCTGACGTCTCCACCGCCCGCCGGGCGCCCCGCCCCCGTACCGCTGCTGTCCAGCGCCGCTTCCGCCACCGCCCGCAGCGCCGTCAGCAGCGGGGTCACCGCGGGCTCGTGGCGCAGTGCCATGTCGTCGCCCGCGATGTCCAGCGGGACCCCGGCCGAGGTCAGCGCGCGGCGCACCGCCGGGATGGAACGGCCGCCCGCACGGACCAGGACCGCCATCTCGTTCCACGGCACGCCCTCCTCCAGATGGGCCCGGCGCAGGATGTCCGCGATGTTGTCCAGCTCGGTGCCGGCCGTCGGGTAGGTGTACGCCTCGGTCCGGCCACCGGCCCGTACCGCGGAGAGTTCCCGGTGGGCGCGGACCTGCGCGGCGGGCAGCCGGGGCAGCGGCATGCGCTGGGTGAGCAGCCGGGTCGCCGTGAGCAGGGCGGCGCCCGAGCGGCGTGAGGTGGTCAGCACCTCGACGGGGGCCGGGCGGCCGTCCGTACGGGCGAAGGTGTCGGGGAAGTCCAGGATGCCGTTCACGTCGGCGCCGCGGAACGCGTAGATCGACTGGTCCGGATCGCCGAACGCGACCAGGGTCCGGCCGCCGCCCGCCAGCGCCCGCAACAGCCGGACCTGCGCCGGGTCGGTGTCCTGGTACTCGTCCACGAAGACCGCGTCGTAACGGAGGTCGGCCCGCTCGGCCAGCGGCACCGCGCGGTGCACCAGCTCCGCGTAGTCGATCACGCCCTGCGCGTCGAGGACGTCCAGGTACTCGGCGAGGAATCCGGCCGCCGCACGCCAGTCGGGGCGGCCCGTGCGCTCCGCGAACGCGGCCAGGGTCTCCGGTCCGAGCCCCAGCTCCCGGCTGCGCGCGAGCACGGCGCGCACCTCGTCGGCGAAGCCGCGGGTCGTCAGACAGGCCCGCAGCTCGTCGGGCCAGCGGATCCGTCCCAGGTCGAGCTGGCCGGCCAGCAGCTCCCGCACCGTGACGTCCTGCTCGGGTCCCGACAGCAGCCGCAGCGGTTCGGCGAAGAGGTCGGCGTCCTGGTGGGCGCGGACCAGCGCGTAGCAGAAGGAGTGGAAAGTGGTCGCCTGCGGTCCGTACGTACCGGTCCTGGAACCGGCGCCGCCCGGGTCTCCGCCGGCGAACGGTCCCGGCTCGCCGGGGAGGGGCCCGCCGCCCTGGATCCGTACGGCCATCCGGTCGCGCAGCTCCACGGCGGCCCGGCGGCTGAAGGTGAGGACGAGAATCCGTTCGGGGTCCGTCCCTTCGGCGATGCGCCGCGCCACCGCCTCCACCAGCGTGGTGGATTTGCCGGTGCCAGGCCCGGCCAGCACGAGCAGCGGTCCGGTGCGGTGATCAACCACCGCACGCTGCCGTGCGTCCAGTACGGGAGGATCCACCGCGCCCGGCGGGGTGCGCACCAGCCGGTACGGGCCCGGGGCCCGTTGCCGTACCCGGTGGGAAGTGGAGGTGCTCACGTGGATCGCCGGTCCTGGGAAGGGTGCGTGGATGTGCGGGCGGGAGAATCGGGGGTTCGGGGCGGGTGGGGGAGCATGGTGCTCGGCCGACGCTACGCGGCCGGGCCGGGGCGCCCCGGTGCCAGGGGTCTCGGCCCCCTGTGTACTCCGTACGGGTTCCGGACCACCCGCGGGAGGGCCGAATGGCGGAAGCTGTCAGACATGAGCCCCGTCGCCGCCGTCCCACCGCGCCCGCCGCATGTCCAGGCGCGGCAGATGGCCCTCCGCCTCCCGTGCGGCCCGCGGGGCGTCCCGCAGCGGGGTCGACTCCGCCCGGTAGTGCTCCAGTGCACGCAGCTCATGGCCCGCGAGCAGCGCACCGTCCGCGCGCACCACACGCCACCACGGGGCTGCGCCGCCGTAGAGGGCCATCACCCGGCCCACCTGGCGCGGGCCGCCCTCCCCCAGCCATTCGGCGATGTCCCCGTACGTCATGACGCGGCCGGACGGGATCAGCTCCGCGACGTCCAGCACCCGTTCCGCGTACTCCGGCAGCTCAGCACTCACCCGGCCCATCCTGCACCACAGCGCCGACAACGCGCCGGGCCCGCCGCAGAGCGGGCCATTTCCCGCAAAGGGGCCCTGATGCCTGCCCGCACCGCCCGGACATGCCACCATCGTCCGGGCGGTGGCCGGGTATCCCGCGCACAGCGCCCCACCGCTCCGCCCACGGGTCCAGCACCCCGAGGTGGAACGCGGTGATACGAGACGAGAAGGAACCGACGGAGGGGCCAGGCGTGCAGGAGCCACCGGAGGCGGCGAACGCCCCCGACTCCGAGACTCCTCCGGGCGAGCCGGGGACGGGGCCGAAGCCGGAGACAGGACCGCGGCCGGAGCGGGTCGGCACCCCGGCCCGGCCGGGGACGGGCCCCGGCCCGGGCAACGGTACGGAACCGGGCTCGGGCGACGGGACGGGCTCGGGCTCGGGCTCGGGCTCGGGCTCGGGCTCGGGCGACGGTACGGAACCGCCCCCCGGCACCGGACCGCACCCCGGCCCCGGCGCGCCCCCCGAGTTCGGTGGGGCGACACCCATCGACCGGGTCTCCGGGGACGAGCCGCTGCTCGCCGCCCGGGTGCACCGCCCGTCCGATCTGCTGCGCCTGCTCACCGGCATCCTGGCCATCGCGCTGGTCCTCGCCATCGCCGCCTTCGCCCACGGCACCACATCGGGTCTCGCCCAGGACATCCACAACGGCACCGTCCAGACACCCGATCTGCTCCTCAAGCTCGCCGGGCTCTTCTCGTCCATCGCCATACTGATCCTGCCGGTCGCCTTCGCGATCGAACGGCTGGTCAAACGGGACGGTCTGCGGATCGCGGACGGGGTGCTGGCCGCCGTACTCGCCCACGGAGCGGCGCTCGCCACCGACCTCTGGGTCGCCAAGGCCGCACCCAAGTCGATCACCGAGGCGCTCACCCAGCCCCTCACCAACGGCACGCTCACCGACCCAGTGCACGGCTATCTCGCCCCGGTCATCGCCTATATGACGGCCGTCGGCATGGCCCGCAGACCGCGCTGGCGGGTGGCGCTCTGGGTGGTGCTCCTCGTCAACTCCTTCGCCGTGCTGGTCGGAAGGCAGACCACGCCCTTCTCGATCATCGTGACGATCCTGCTGGGCTGGACCGTCGCCTACGGCACGCTGTACGCGGTCGGCTCGCCCAACGTCCGCCCCACCGGCCGCCAGCTGCTCGCCGGGCTCCGGCACGTCGGCTTCAACCCGGTCAGCGCGATGCGCGCCGAGGACATCCCCGACTCCGCCGAACAGGGCGACCGGGGCCGGCGCTACTTCGTCACGCTGGAGGACGGCGGGCCGCTCGACGTCACGGTCGTCGACCGGGAGCAGCAGGCCCAGGGCTTCTTCTACCGGGTGTGGCGCCGCCTCACGCTGCGGTCCATCTCCACCGGCCGCTCCATCCAGTCGCTGCGCCAGGCCCTGGAGCAGGAGGCGCTCCTCGCGTACGCGGCCATCGCGGCCGGGGCGAACGCGCCGAAGCTGATCGCCACGTCCGAGCTGGGCCCCGACGCGGTGATGCTCGTGTACGAGCACACCGGCGGCCGCTCCCTCGACTCGCTGCCCGACGAGGAGATCACCGACGAGCTGATGCAGAACACCTGGCGGCAGATGCAGGCGCTGCAGTCCCGGCGTATCGCCCACCGCAGGCTCGTCGGGGACGCGATCCTGGTGGACCGGGCGGGCCGGGTGATACTCACCGATCTGCGCGGCGGCGAGATCGCGGCGAGCGACATCGTGCTGCGGATGGACATCGCGCAGCTGCTCACCACGCTGGGGCTGCGGGCCGGGGCCGAGCGCTCGGTCACGTCCGCCGTCGCGGTCATCGGCCCCGACAAGGTGGCCGACAGCCTGCCGCTGCTCCAGCCGCTGGCGCTGAGCAGGTCGACCCGGGCGACCCTGCGTCAGCTGGCCCGCGAGCGGGCACAGCGCGAACGGGAAGCCATGATCGAGGCGTCGGAGACGGCGAAGCGGGCGAAGGCCGGGGCCGACGCGGCGCCGGGCGACAGCCGCAAGGCCGCCCGCGCCGAGAAGAAGGCCGAGAAGGAGGCCATCGACGACGCGCTGGACGGGGCACGCGAGGAGGACCTGCTCTCGCAGATCCGCCACCAGGTGCTGCTGATCCGGCCGCAGGCGCACGCCGAACCGGTACGGCTCGAACGCGTCAAGCTCCGCACCCTGTTCACGGTCATCGCCGGGTCCGTCGCCGCGTACTTCCTGCTCTCACAGCTCGCGAACATCCCCTACCACCAGCTGATCACCACCACCCGATGGGGCTGGGTCGCGATCGCGGTGCTGTTCTCCGCGCTGAGTTACGTGGCGGCGGCGATGAGCCTGCTCGGCTTCGTGCCGGAGAAGGTGCCGTTCCTGCGGGCCGTTTCGGCGCAGGTCGCCGGGTCCTTCGTGAAGCTGGTGGCGCCCGCGGCGGTCGGCGGGGTGGCGCTCAACACCCGTTTCCTGCAGCGCGCGGGCGTGCGCCCGGGGCTCGCGGTGGCCAGTGTCGGCGCCTCGCAGCTCTTCGGGCTCGGCAGCCACATCCTGCTGCTGATGGTCTTCGGCTATGTGACGGGCACCGAGCAGACCCCGTCGCTGACCCCGTCCCGTACGGTCATCGCCGGTCTGCTGACGGCCGCGGTGCTGGCCCTGGTGGTGACGGCGGTGCCGTTCCTGCGCAAGTTCGTTGTCACGCGGGTGCGTTCGCTGTTCGCCGGTGTGGTGCCACGCATGCTCGACGTACTCCAGCAGCCCCGCAAGCTGCTCACCGGTATCGGCGGGATGCTGCTGCTGACCGGCGCGTTCGTGATGTGCCTCGACGCTTCGATCCGGGCCTTCGGCGGCGGTTCGACCATAAGTTACGCGAGCATCGCGGTGGTCTTCCTGACCGGCAACGCGGTGGGGTCCGCCGTGCCGACCCCCGGCGGGGTGGGGGCCGTCGAGACGGCGCTGACCGGTGCGCTGATCATCGCCCGCGTCGACCCGGGGACCGCGGCCGCCGCCGTCCTGCTCTTCCGGCTGCTGACGTTCTGGCTGCCGGTGCTGCCCGGCTGGCTCTGCTTCAACTATCTGACCCGCAGAGGGGCGCTCTAGGAGTACGTACGGGTGCTGGTCCGTCAGGGCCAGCGGCACCCGCGGCCGGTCAGGCGCCCTGCGCCCGGCTGCGCTCCAGCGTCCGCAGGATCAGCCACTGGTCGCCCCAGGCCATCGCGGTGCCCAGTACGGCCATCACCACACCGATCAGTACGCTGCCGACGGCCTCCCCCACGGCGAGTCCGGCGAGCCCCAGCACCCCGCGGACCGCGAACCGCAGCGCGACGAGGCCGACGGCCAGCAGCCGGGTGCGCTTGTTCTTCCACAGCGCCCTCATGAAGCGCATCCGGGTCCGCAGGACCGTGAGCGAGAGCGTCAGGTTCACCGCGGCGACGACCGGGATCAGCCAGTACGCGGCCGGGTAGGCCCGCGCGATGTCGAAGATGCCCGCGAAGGTGCCGACGATCGGGAAGTACCAGGCGGGCAGCGGCTTGACGGGGTTCTGCTCCGTGCCGGGCGCAGTGCCCCGGGCAGTGGTCTGCGCTGTGGTCTGCGCTGTGGTCTGCGCCGTGGTCTGCGCCGTGGCCTGCGCTGTGGTCTGCGCTGTGGTCTGCGCCGTGGTCTGCGCCGTGGCCTGCGCCGTGGTCTGCGCCGTGGTCTGTGCTGTGGTCTGTGCGGTGATCTGCTCCGTGCTCACTGCGGTCATGTCCGGCTCCCCCTGAGGCTTCGTTTCCGACCTGAGAAGCTTCCCGCGCCGGGCGCCCCGGCCGGCAGAGCGAACCGTCCGCACTCCGGCAGGACAAATGTCCCGTGCGCCGGCCGCCCGCTCAGCGGGCCGTGATCACCAGGATCGCCGCGTCGTCGTGGAGCCGTCCGCCGACGTACCGGTGGAGGTCCTGCTCGATCTCCCGCACCAGGGCGGCCGGCTCAAGACCGGCCCAGTTCTCCAGCCGCCCGGCCAGCGGGTAGAAATCCCCCCGCCGGTCCCGCGCCTCCGTGACCCCGTCCGTGAACAGCAGCAGCCGGGCCCCGTAGGGCAGCCGTGTCTCCACGACGGCGCGCGTCCGTTCCTCCTCGGGGACCAGGAACCCAAGCCCCAGCGGCAGCCCCGCCTCCCCCAGACCGATCTGCCGCGCACCGGCCCTGCGGACGGCGTACGGCTCCAGATGCCCGCAGTTCACCAGCCGCATCCGCTGCCGGTCCGGGGCGAACTCCACCAGGAGCGCCGTGACATGGCGCGGTTCCTGGCCGATGGTCTCGGCGTACTCGTTGTAGCGGTCGAGTATGTTCTCCATGCGCCGGGTCAGGTCCGAGAGGCCCGGCTCCTCGTACCCCGCCACCCGGAAGGCGCTGAGCACGGCCGCCCCCGCGTTGATGGCGTCGAGGCCCTTGCCGCGCACGTCGGCGACGAGCACCCGGGTCCCGAAGGGCGACTCGATCACCTCGTACAGGTCGCCGCCCACCCGTGCGTACTCGTCCGCCGCGAGGTACACCCCGTACGCCACGAAGTCCCTGGTCCGCAGCGGGAACGGCCGCAGCAGTGCGAGCTGGACAGCCTCGGCGGCACCCCGGGTGTGCTCCAGCAGGGACTGGCGCTGGGAGCCGAGCCGCGCGATGAGGAGCGCGAGCATCCCGACCGTCCAGGTCGCGGCCAGCACGACGGCCATCTGTCCGGGGTCACGCTCGTGCGGTGCGAAGAGCGGATACGAGACCGCGATACAGACACCGGCGAGGGTGGCCAGCGCGGCGGTGGTCAGGACACTCAGCACCAAGGCTCCGACGAGCGGGACCAGGCCCGCGAACAGCACCACTCGCAGGTCACCCGGGGTGACGGACTCCACCGAGACGATCGCGGCCAGCACGAGGAGCAGGAACCCGAGAAACACGGCGCGCTCCCCGCGCGTGGTGTTCCGCTCCACGAGCACACGCGACAGGGTGCGGGCGAGCGGCATGGAGAGGTCCTATCTGGCGGATATGCGGCTTTTGTCTCCCTCTCCGACACAGTAGCGCCGACCCGGCGACGGCACAGCGGCAGCTCCACGGCCCGCCGGGCACGCCGCAGGGGGCGGCTCGCACGGATGTGCGG
>NZ_JBHYWP010000082.1:0-15669 GCF_042751845.1 Streptomyces sp. NPDC059398
GGGGGGGGGGGCGGCCCCGGGGGGCCCCCCCCCCCCCCGGGCTGCCCGGGGTCTCCGGCCCCGGGCCGGGGGTGCTGGGGGGAGAGCTGATATCAGCTCAGGTGGAGCTGCTGACCGGGGTAGATCAGGTCGGCCTGCTTCACGATGTCCTTGTTCAGGTCGTAGACCTTCTTCCAGCCACCGCGGACGTGCTCGGCCTTGGCGATCGTGGAGAGGGTGTCGCCGGCCTTGACCTTGTACTCGCCGTCACCCTTCTTGATCGTGGTGGGCGCGGCGTGGCGGGGGGCGGCGTGCTTCGGGGCGGCCGGCGCACTGGTGCGGGCCTCGCTGCGCGAAGCGGCCTGCTGGTCGCTGTGGCCGCTCTGCTGGTCGGCGCTGGACGACGAGGAGCCGTTCGAAGAGGTGGAGACGTCCGGGCTGGGACCACCGCTGGTCAGGCCGCCGGCACCGGCGCAGGACCAGGCACCCGGGCCCTGCATGGCGAGGAGCTTCTCGGCCGTGGCGATCTGCTGGCCCTTGGTGGCGAGGTCGGCGCGGGGCGCGTACTGCGTACCACCGGCGGCGGCCCAGCTGGAGTTGTTGAACTGCAGGCCGCCGTAGTAACCGTTGCCCGTGTTGGTGGACCAGTTGCCACCGGACTCGCACTGCGCGACGGCGTCCCAGGTGGAGACCGAGGCGGCGGATGCGGAGGTCGCACCGATCAGCGGCACGGCCACAGCCGCTCCGGCGACACCGGCGAGGGTGGCGACGCGGACGGCCTTCGAGGGGCGACGGTGCTTGGACTTGCTGGAAAACAGCATGAAGAATCTCCTCACCGACGCCTACGAGGTGAGCTGTCGGGTTCGGGCCAATGAGTTGCCCGGCTGCGCGGCCTAGCGCACAGCTTCACCCCAAGCCGGTCCCGGTTCGTGCCGTTCTCTGACTCTGAACGGACGGCCGGACCCGGCGCTTACCTGGGTCCCCCGCTCCTGCCTGCGGCGCTTCTTAGCGTCAACTGCTTCCCCTCGACCGATGGCAGGATTCGGCGTGGCGATCGAAGAGGCCCGCGGTGCGAGCGGTCTGACCGTAATCACAGGACACCCCGATATTCAAAGATGAACATCGGCGAGCAAATCCCGGGTTTACGACCGCGCATGTCCCGTTTTCGCAGGTGAGAGGCGACATGCGCCGGGTGGACAGTACGGACATTCAGCCGGACCGACGAGAGCCATGTCTCACTCGAACAGAAGCGGACATACAGGCGCTAACTACCCCTGATTTTGGTCGAGATCAAGGCTCTGGCCAGGGACGATGAAGTCCGGATCGGCTCCGACCGTCCGATGGTTCGCCGCGTAGAGCGCGGGCCATCCGCCGGGCAGATCATGGGCCTTCGCGATGGACCAGAGGTTGTCACCCGCCCGGACGGTGTAGCTGCCGTCCGTACGGGCGTCATTCCGGGAGGGGTTTCCCCCGCGCGAGGCATGCCGCCCGGACTCGTCGCGGTGCGCACCGGGGCCGTCGGCGGACTCTCCGCCCCGGTGTCTGCCCGCCCCGGAAGTGTCCGGAGACGCCGGAGCATCTCCGTTGGCGGAGTCGGCGGGTGTCGCCGGGTCAGAAGTGGACGGCGAGGCGGAGTCCGAGGCGTCCGCATGAGCCGAAGAGTCGGGTCTGCCGGATCCGCCCGATGCGCCTGATGTGCCTGATGTATCCGAAGATGCGTCAGATGACGGCGAGGACGACCCGGAGGAGGAGCCGGAAGGAGAGTCCGAAGGAGAGGAGTCCGATGAGGGCGAGCCCGTGGGGGAGGAGGAGTCGGACGGGCTCGAACTCGTCCCCTTCGATGACTTCTGCCCCGATCCGTCCGTATTCGTGCTCTTCGATCCCCCGTCAGAGCCGGCCGGCTTCGAAGGAGTGGGGCTCGTGGTGGCCGGGGAGCCCGGGTCCACGGTGGCCGTGTCCGCGTCGTCCTTCGTCAGCCCGGCGACGGCCGCACAACTGGCCCAGAACTTCGCCCCCTCGGCCGCGTACGCCTTCTCGGCCACGGCTATCTGCTGGGAGCGGCTCGCCAGGTCGGGGCGGATCGCGTACTGCCCGCCGCCGTACTTGTCCCAGGCCGCCTGCGAGAACTGGAGGCCGCCGTAGTGCCCGTTGCCCAGGTCGGCGCTCCAGATGCCGCCGCTCTCGCACAGCGCCACCCGGTCCCAGGTCGTGGCGTCGGCCGCGTGGGCGCCGGTCGACGCCAGCAGCGGAAGGGCGATGGCCGAGCCCGTGACTCCTGCCGCTACGACTAGAGCTGGAGCCTGACGGGGGCGGCGGTGCCGACCGTTCCCGGTGCGCATGCGGTGGCCTTCCGTGTGACGGATGAGTTGAGGGGTGAACGTAGCCGCACTCGAACGTCAGTCACAAGTCGATGCAGCGGAGATCACGTGAAAGTCACATTCTTGACGGCACGTCACTTCAGCCCTGGTCAGACTGAGGGTCCGACAGGATCCGACGCGTCCCCGAACTCCACCGGGAGCGTGCGCAGTCCCCGCATGATGAGCCCGCCGCGCCACCGCATCTCGTCGGGCCCCACCGCCAGACGCAGGCCGGGCAGGCGCCGCAACAGGGTGGCGAGCGCCGTCTGCGCCTCCAGTCTGGCCAGGGGCGCGCCGAGGCAGTAGTGGATGCCGTGCCCGTAGCCGAGGTGCTGGTTGTCGGTGCGTCCGAGGTCCAGCGTGTCCGGCTCGGTGAAGCGCTCCGGGTCGCGGTCGGCGGCGGCCAGCACGACGAGTACGGGATCGCCCTCCGCGACGGACTGCCCGCCCAGGGTCAGCGGTTCGGTGGCGAACCGCCAGGTGGCCAGCTCCACCGGCCCGTCGTAGCGCAGCAGTTCCTCGACCCCGGTGGCGAGGAGGCCGGTCTCCCCGGCCGCCAGTGAGGTCTCAAGGCGCGCACGCTGCTCCGGGTTGCGGAGCAGCGCGTACATCCCGTTGCCGATGAGGTTGACCGTCGTCTCGAACCCGGCGAAGAGCAGGATGAACGCCATCGCGGCGGCTTCGTTCTCGGTCAGGTGCTCGCCGTGGTCGCTCGCCCTGATGAGACCGGAGATGAGGTCGTCACCGGGGTTCTCCCGCTTGCGGTGGATGAGTTCGGCGAGGTAGTTCCGCATCTTCTTGACCGAGCGCGCGACCCCGCCGCGCGGTCCGCCGCCGTGACGGATCATCATCCCCGCCCAGTCCCGGAAGTCGTCCTGGTCCTCGCGCGGGACGCCGAGCAGATCGCAGATGGCGTAGATGGGGAGCGGAAAGGCCAGGTCATGGATGAGGTCGGCCTTCCCGTCCGCCACGAAGCCGTCGATCAGCCGGTCCGTCAGCTCCTGCACCCGCGGGGCGAAGAGCGCGACGGTGCGCGGGGTGAACGCCTTGGAGACCAGCCGCCGCAGCCGGGTGTGGTCCGGCGGGTCGATGTTCAGCAGATGCGTCATCAGCTCCGCCTTGCGCTCCCCCGGGATCCCGGTCTTGCCCTTGGCGTGCGGGGACTCGGCGTGGTGCGCCGGGTTCTTCGACAGCCGGGGGTCGGCGAGCGCCGCCCGAGCGTCCGCGTACCGCGTCACCAGCCAGGCCTCCACCCCGCTGGGCAGCGCGGTCCTGTGGACGGGCGCGTGCTCCCGCAGCCAGGCGTACGCGGGGTACGGATCGGTCGCGAACTCCCAGGTGAAGAGGGTGGGGGCCGGGTCTGCGGTGCTGTTGTCGGTCACTCCTCGACGGTAGCCGCCCGGGGTGCCGCGCCCTCCACGGCCCGGATCGCGTCCCGGTACGCCCGCGCCGCCGCGCGCAGCGCCGCCTCCGGGTCCGTGCCGGCCGCCTCCGCGCTCGCGGCCAGGGCCAGCAGCCGGTAGCCGACGCCCTCGCCCGCCGGGAGCGGTACGTCGAGATCCGAGCCCCGCACCCGGGAGGTCAGCTTCGCCGCGAGGGCGAGGGCCGGCTGGCCGACCGGGACGCCGTCCGTCACCGATGTGCGCTGCTTCTCGATCGCCTTGGTCCGGTTCCAGTGGGCGTGGACGTCATCGGCGGTCTCCGCCGTCTCGTCGCCGAAGACATGCGGGTGGCGGTGGATCAGCTTCTCGACGAGGCCGCCCGCGACATCGTCGATGGAGAACGGCTCGTCCCCCTCATCGCCGGTGCCCTCCTGCGCGATCCGGGCGTGGAAGACGACCTGGAGCAGGACGTCCCCCAGCTCCTCGCGCAGTTCGTCCCGGTCGCCGTCCTCGATCGCCTCGACGAGTTCGTACGCCTCCTCGATCAGGTACTTGGCGAGCCCCCGGTGGGTCTGCTGGGAGGTCCACGGGCACTCGCGGCGCACCCGGTCCATCACCTGCACCAGGTCGAGGAGGCGTGCGCCCGGCAGATCGTACGAACCGGGCAGCAGTTCCAGGTCCGGCATCCGCACCCGGCCGCTGCCCGCGAGCCGGGCCAGACCGTCGGTGAGCTGCCGGTCGCCCTCGCCGGAGGGGAGGACGACGACCGTGTGCCCGCCCGCGCACTCCTCGACCAGCCGGTGCGCGTCGGGCGCCTCCTGCTCGACGGTCACCCCGGCCTCGCGCAGATACGGCAGCTGCGGATGGCCGGGGTCCGCGCAGACCACCCGGTCCGCCGAGTGCAGCAGCTGCCAGGCCGGCCAGGAGAGGAGTCCCGGCGCGACCCGGTGGCTGGTGGTGAGCAGCACGACCCTGCCGGGGGCGTCGAGCGCCTCGGGGACAGGGGTGGGGCCGGGGGCGGAGGCGGAGGGGGCAGGGTCGTGGGTGTTCTCAGCGGTCACCCGTCGAAACTATCCCGCCGGGCCGCTGTCCCGCTGTGCCGATCCCCCGGCGGGCCGGTGCCGGTGCCCGCTGCGCCGCTGTCCCGCCGGACCGCTATCCCGCCGCGCTGACCCCGGTCCCGGCGGACTGGCCCGTCTGCTCCTTGGTCACCTCGGTGATCCACGGCGTCTTGTACGCGCCGAGCTGGCTCTTCTTCGCGTCCCAGACCCCATAGCGCGGATTGACGTCCACGCCCATCGCCCTGGACGTCTTCATCATCGCCTGGAGCACCGCGCTCTGGCCCTGCGGAGTGCCGAGCGAGACGCCGCCCAGCTTCTCGGCCAGCTTGGACGCGGTGACCTGCTCCTGGAGCGCCTGGTCGATCTGGCCGGGTGCGATGCCGTTCTGCTGGAGGTAGACCTGCTGGAGCCGCTGCTCGCTGCCCGCCTGCTTGACCAGCTGGTCGCGCGCGTCCTGGATGTCCTTGCGGGTGACCTTCGCCCCGGCGTCCGCCGCCGCCTTCGCGAGCACCCGGTCGAAGATCATGGTGCCGAGCTTCATCCCGCTGAGGTTGTTGCTGCTCCTGATCAGCTCGGCGGCCTGCGGAGACTTGTTCTGCGCCTTGCGTACGTCGTTCACCTGCGTCTGCAGGGCCGCGACCGTGATCCGGTCCTTACCCACGACGGCTGCCGCGCCCGGATGGGGCTGGCTGCCGCAGGCGGCGAGAAGCGGGGCTGCGGCGACGAGCGCAACGGATACGGAGAGCGCAGTGCGACGGCGGCGGTGCAAAGGAGCCTCCTGGCAGGCGAGTTCGTGCGGGGGGTGGCGTGGCGCTCGGCGCCTCCTCGCGGGGGCGGCCGGGCGACGCGCGGAGCACAAGACCTTGCGTTGATCGAATGTTAGGCACTTGGGGTGGCGGGGGCCACCGGTTCGACCAACGATTCAGGGGCTTCCCGGTTGTCGGGGCGCAGCATGATCGTCCGCGAGATGAGAAAAGTCAGCGGAACGGCCGCCGCTGCCGCGACCAGCGGCGCGTAGTGGGCGCCGAGACGGGCCACGTCCACCAGGAGATAGACGCCGCCGGTGGTGATGACGAAGTTGGCCGCGTTGGTCAGCGGGAAGAGCAGGAACTTCCGCCAGGTCGGCCGGATCCGGTAGGTGAACCGGGCGTTCATGAAGAACGACCCGACCATGCTGAGGCAGAAGGCGACGGTGTGCGCGGCGAGGTACGGGAGCCGGGTGAGCAGGAGCAGGTAACAGCCGTAGTACGTGCCGGTGTTCACCACGCCGACGAGCGCGAAGCGGACCAGCTGGCCCAGCTTCGCCCCCGCCGGGGCCTGCCGTGCGGTGTGCATCTGTGTACACGCTCCTGAGTCTGTGGACGCGCTCCTGGGAACGGGAGAGGTGAAGTCCCGGCGACGGCTCGATGAACTCACCCCATCCCGGGCCAATTCAGCGTATTTCCACTGCCATATTCGGGGGCATGAGACCCCGCCGTCCGGCAGTGACAGCCCGCCTCAGCGCCACCGTACTGGCCGCGCTGCTCACCGTACTGGCCGTGTGCGCCGGGGACGCCGCCGCCCGTATCCATCCGTACGGTCCGCGCCACCGCAGCATCAGCGATCTGGGCAACCAGTACATCCCCTTCCACGCCCACCTCCAGGATCTGCTGCACGGCCGGGCGCACGGCGGGCTGCTGCTCAACTGGCAGTCGGGGTACGGCACGTCGTTCCTGCCGGACCTCGGCACGTATCTGAGCAGCCCGTTCGCGCTGCTGGTCGCGTTCTTCCCGAAGGACCGTATCGATCTCGCGGTCTACGCCGTCACGCTGCTGAAGATGGCGGCGGCGTCGGCCGCGATGACCTCGCTCCTGCTCACCCTGCGGCCCGGCCGCTGGTGGGCGGCCGGGCTGCTGGGCGCCTCGTACGGGCTCTGCGGCTGGTCGGTCCTGGAGGCGTCGTACAACCTGATGTGGCTGGACGGGCTGATCGCCTTCCCGCTGCTGTGCCTGGTTGGCGAGTGGGTGCGGGGCGGGCGCAGACCGCTGCTCGGGCCCGTGGTCGTCGCGCTCGCCTGGACCGCGAACTTCTACACCGCGTACATGGCGACCATCGGGGCGGCGCTGGTGCTGCTCGTCCGGCTGCTGCTGACGGAGGAGGCGGAGACGGGGGCGCGCCATCGGATCCGGGTGCTGCTCAGGGCGGCCGGAACGGTCCTGCTCGGCATCGGCATCGCCGCCCCGCTCCTCTGTACGGTCTTCCTCGGCACCCGGCACGCGTACCCCGGCTGGACCAAGGAGTTCACACCGGCCGCCTGGACGGATGTGTTCGCCCGTACGCTCCCCGCCACCTACAGCTTCTCCACCCCCGCGCTCTTCCTCGGCACGGGCACTCTGCTGCTCGCCTGCGCGCTGGCCTTCCACCGGCCGGTGCCGCGCCGCGAACGCCGGTGCTGGGCGGGGCTCGTGGTGCTGGTCGCGCTGTCGATGCAGTGGAAGCCCACCCATCTCCTCTGGCATCTGTTCGCGACGCCGAACGGCAGCCCGTACCGGCAGACGTTCGTCCTGAGCGGGCTGGTGGTGATCGCGGCCTGGACGGCGCTCTCGTACGGGGTGCCGAGCGGCCGGGCCCTGTCCCGCGGGGCGGCGGTCCTCACGGCGGGGGCGCTCTGCGCGGCCTTCTCACGGACGGTCACCGTCTACACGTATCCGCTCTTCGGTCTCGGCCTGGCCGGGGTGGTGGGCGGGCTTGTGCTGCTGGGGCGGTCGGGACGGGACGGGGCGGCGCGTACCGGGCGGACCGGGCCGGACAGCGCGATGCGGGCCGGGCCGGTGGACAAGCGGTCCACCGGCCCGGGTACGGCGGGTCTGCGGGTGTGGGTGCTGCGGCGGCAGCCGGTCCTGGTGGCGGCGCTGCTCCTGGTGGGGGCGCAGGCCGGTCAGGCGGCGGCGACCACGGCGTATGCGGACCGGGTCAAGATCCACCGGCTGGACGACTACGCGCCGTGGGGCCGCCATCTGGACGAGGAGGCGGCAGCGGTCGCCGGAGCGGACGGCTGGCCGCGCTACCGCACCGATCCGGGGCGCGAGCAGACCACCGGGAACGATCCGCTGCTGGTCGGCGGCGAGGGCGGCGCGTACTACAGCAGCATGACGCCGGACCCGTACACCCGGACCATGGCCGCGCTCGGGGCAGGCTGGACCTCGCGCGGCCGGAACATCCAGTCGCTGGACAACCCGGTGACGGACGCGGTCTTCTCGGTGGGCGCGCGGGTGCGGTCGGCGCCGCGCCGGAAGGGCGTCGACGGCGCGGTGACGGTGGCGCGGGCGGCGGTGCCCCCGCTGGTGACCGTACGACCGCCGGGCCCGGTGCCGCACTTCGGCCGCTCGCCGTTCCGCAACCAGGAACTGCTCATCGGCGCACACGTATATACGTACGCGGACAGCTGCCCGGCCGGTACCGATGTCTTCTACTCCGCGCCGGACCTCACGGGCACCGTCCGGCTGGGCGGAGGTGATCCGGTGGAGCTGCGGGGCGGACAGCGGGGCCGGCGCGCGGCGCTCCAGCCGATGGGCCGTGCCCCGGGCGGCGCGGCGGTCACCCCGCACCCGCAGGGCCGGACGGGCTGTCTGTCCCGCCCGGCCCTGGCCAGGGCGGTGGCCCGTCTGACGCGGACGGGCGCCCGTTCGGTCCAGGTCACGGACCGGTCCGTACGGGCCCAGCTCCCGCCGGGTTCCAGGGGCACAGCGGTCTTCGCGATGCCCCGCATCTCCGGCTGGCAGTGCCACACGGGCCACACGGCCGACCGCCCGGCCCGCTCGTATCTGGGCCTGGTGGCGGTCCCCCTGACCGGCGGTGCCACCACGGTGAGCTGCACCTTCCGTCCCCCGGGGCTCCGGCTCGGGTCAGCGGTGGGCGGCCTGGCGCTCCTGGCCCTGGCCGGGGCAGCGGTCGTACGGCGCGCGGGACGGAACGGGCGGCGGGGCCGGGGGGACACCGGGGCAACGGAACCACTCGCGGATCCGCCGCCTGCCGCCGCGCCCGCCCTGGTACGGAACGGAGGGGCGGCGGCGGTCAGTTCTGCCAGGCGGCCAGCAGGTCGGCGGGGGTGAGCACACCGTCGGGGCGTACGCCGTCGGCGATACCGGCCGGACACACCGCCAGCAGCCGGGCGGTTTCGGCACCGGGGACGTGATGCCGTGCACCGGCGAGATGCGTCAGGTCCCGCGCGTCGAACCGCTTGTTCTCGCGCCACTTCACCGACCCCACGAGCAGCACCTTCCTGCCGACCGCGGCCGGAAGGACGATGTCGTACTCGACGCTGTTGTCACGGTTCCACCAGCTTCCGGCCCGGCCCGCACTCTCCAGACCCGGTGTCCCGAGGCTGAGTCGCGACACCGCGTCCTGGACCAGCGGCTCGACCGCCCGGCCCCGCCAGCTCGCCCAGCCCCGGTCGAAGGCGCCGCGGGCGATGTCGGGGCGGCCCCGCGCGATATGGGGCAGTTGCTCCTCGACAAAACGGAACCAGAACCGCAGACAAGGGTCGTCGATACGGTAACGGCGCAGTCTGCTGCCGGGGCTGCTCCCGACGGGGACATCCACCGTCACCACGCCCTTGTCCGAAAGCACTCCTATGGCACGGGTCACCGCTGTCTGCGCTGCGGACCCGGCCTCCGGGAGCCTCCCGACGACCTGGCTGAAGGTGCCGAAGCCGATCTCCGTACCGCCGATCGCCGAGAGCACCCGACGGGCCTGGTGGGCGTCCGGGAACTCGGCGTCCAGCGACCGCTGCCCCATGACCGCGAGATCGCTGTTCTCGTCGCTCAGCTGTTCGTGCACGAAGGCCGTGGTGCTCGCCGAGCGCGCCCGGTCCGCCACGAGGCGGGGGTAGCCGCCGGTGACCAGCGCGGTGTCGAACGCGGCCGACGGGTCTGCCTCCGGCCCCAGCGCCTCGGCGCACTCGGCCGGGTTGAACGGCGAGATGGTCCGGTTCTTCGCCCTCCCGTACAGAGGCCGGTCGTGTTCGGTGAGCCGTTCCATCATGGTGACGTCCGAACCGATCAGCACGAAGAGCACGGGCGTGTGCTCCAGCTGCCGGTCCCAGGCGTTCTGGAGTTGCCCCTCAAGCGTGGAATCGGCGCCGGCGGCCCAGGGGAACTCGTCGACAACCACAACGGAGGGCGTGTTCCGGCAGGCCACGGCGGTACGGCCGAACGCGTCCCGCCAGTCGGCGGGCGGAGCAGCGAACAGCGTATCGGCGTCCTTCAGCGGGGTGGTCGAGGTGTGTATGTCGGCGGTGAGAGTCCGCAGCTGGACTGCGGGCGGTGCGTTCTTGACCGCCGTGAAGTAGAGGTAGGGCAGTCCGGCCCGCTCGACGAAGCGCGTGAAGAGGCGGGACTTCCCCACCTGTCGCCGCCCCCGCACGGCCAGCAACTGACCAGTACCGGTCTCACGGATACGGTCCAGACGGCCGTGCAGGTCGTCGAAGACGTGTCGGCGTCCGTAAAAGTCCATGGGAACTCCGTGTACCAGCGTCGGCTCAGCACCCTCGGCTGACGCCGTACTCATTAACATACAGCGACGTATCATACATCGACGTATGTGAGCCGGGTCACAGGGCCCAGGTCCCCTCGCCCGCCGTCGGCGATATCCGCTGGCCGGCGAGGGCCGGGACGTACTTGTAGCCCACGCCCACCACCGTCGCGATGACCTTTCGGTACTGCGGGCCGAGCCGTCGGCGCAGGCGGGCCACATGGACATCCACGGTGCGTTCACTGCCTGCCGTGTCGGGCCAGAGCGCGGCGATGAGCTGAGGGCGCGCGTGGACGTGCAGCGGGCGGGAAATGAAGTAGGCCAGCAGGTCGAACTCCATTTTGGGAAGTTCGAGTTGGCGCCCGGCGACATGAATGGTGCGGGCCGCGTGGTCGACTTGGAGCGGGTCGGAAAGCGGATCCGCCGTGGCGGCCGGGGCTGTTGTTTCAGCCAACTCGGCCGGATCGGCCAGATCCGCTGTTTCGGTTGTTTCCGCCCTGCGCTCCGGAAGTGCGGCGTCCCATTCCGGAGAGGGGGCGAACACGAGATGGAGTTCCGAGGGCGTCTGCCGTACCGAGACAGGGACATAGCCCTGAGCCGCGAGCACCCACCGCCCCCGGGAAATCGGTTCGACGGTCACCGCCGGATCGGTCGGCGGGCGATCCGAGACGGCGTGCCAACCCGTCCTGGCGGGACCGCGTGCTGTGAAAGTGCCTGTGGACATTGGCTACTCATTCCCGTCGGGGGCGTGCAGAGCAGACATTCACGGAGTACGACCGCGTCGACAGCGGGCGCGCCAAACACTACACGTGAGTGCACGAGTTCGGAAAGTAACATCCGTATGGTGGAGGTTACTTGCGCCCTTGATGCGAATACGCGATTAAGCGGTGGCGGCCGCGCTGTTGTCGTGTTTCTTTACGGACCCGTTCCGGCTGCCTTTTCCGCGGCGACTCCACGGTCCAGCCGCTCGGCCCGGCCGATCAGTCCAACTCCCCGTGGAGCAGGGCGTACGCCGTCGCGACGAAGGTGTCCCGGAGGCGGATACGGCGGGTGGTTACCGCGGCCACCGCCGTGTGGGTGGCCGGGCGGAAGCCGATGAACGCCTGCTGGCCCGTGGTGGCGCCGGCGTGGAAGTACAGCGGGCCCTGGGGTGAGGGGTGCTGGAACCAGGTGAGGGTGTGGGTGTGGTGGTGGCCGAGTCCTCGGCGGAGCACGGGGCGGCGGACCGTGCGGAGGGCGCTTTCCAGTGGGGTGCCGGCCGGGTCCAGATGGGCTTCGAGGTAGGTCAGCAGGTCGCCGGGGGTCGCGCGTACGGCCCCCGCGGCCTGGAAGCCGCCCATGGCCAGACCGGGTACGGGAGTGACACCGTCCGGGCGGTGGCCGGGGGCGTCGGTGCCCGGCCCGTGCTGGTCCGTGCCCATGCGCCCGCCCGCGCCCCCGGTACGGCCACGCCCGTTCGCGCGCTCCGGGTGCAGCCGGGTGGCGGTCAGGCCGAGGGGGGTCAGGACGTGGTGGGCGATCAGGTCGTCCCAGGGGGTGGCCGTGGCGGCCGCGAGGGTGTGGCCCAGGACCGAGGCCCCGAAGTTGGAGTAGTGCCAGCGGGTGCCGGGGCGGTGGCGGGGCCGGGCGCGGAGGAAGGCGGCCACGACGCGTTCGGCCGGGTAGCCCCCGTACGGGTCGGTCGACCAGCGCCGGAGCGCCTGCGGGTAGAAGTCGGCCGGCAGGGCGGGCAGTCCGGCGGTGTGGGTGATCAGGTGGAGCAGGGTCGCCCGGTTGCCGGGGGCGGTGTCCCGCGGGGCGCCGGGTGACAGATGGCGGGCCGCGATGTCGTCGTACGAGAGGCGGCCGGCACGGACGAGTTCCGCGAGGAGGAGGCCCGTGAACGTCTTGGACGCCGAGCCGATCTCGTACCGCTGCCGGTCGCGCGGGACCCCGGGCGCGGGGGCGGTGCCTCCGCAGTGGACCGTGCGGCGGCCCCGGTGGCTGACCGCGATGACGAGGCCGGGGGCGTCGATCGCCCGCGCGGCTTCGGCCAGGCGGGCCGCCACCCCGTCCCGGGGCCGTGTACGGGGCTCCGGCCGGGCTTTTGTTACGGGTGTTTCCGGGCCGGAGCCCGGTCCTGCTTCGGCCGCTGGTTCCGTACCGGCCGCTGGTCTCGGCCCGGCTTCCGGTCCCATCCCGGCCACGGGTCCCGTACCGGCCCCCGGTCCGGCTTCGGCTGCTGGTCCCGGTCCGGGCCCAGGCTCCGTACCCGCCGCCGGTCCCGGCCCGGCCCCCGGTCCCATCCCCGCCGCTGGCCCCGTCCCGGCCCTCGGTCCCATCCCCGCCGCTGGTCCCGTACCGGCCCCCGGCCCCGTCCCGGGCCGTGGTCCTCCGCCTGGCCCTGACTCCGACTCCGCCTCCGTGCCGTCCGCCGGCATCAGGAGACCGGGGCGGTCAGGTCCGCCATGGCGCGGGAGACCGCCAGGGCGGAGGCGAACGCGGCCACCAGGGTCGGGTGGTAGACGAGGTCGAAGACATACCCGTCGTCACCCTCCGGCATCGCGCCCTGCACGGGCATCGCGCCGTCGGGCTGCTGGGCGGCGGCGAAGCCGCGCCAGGCGGCCGGGTCCAGCGTGGGCTCCGGCAGACAGGCGTCCACGACGAGCAGTTCGCCCAGCAGGTCCCACCGTCCGAGGTCGAGCCAGTCGTCCAGCCAGACCGGCAGCCAGGTGGCCAGATAGCCGGCGATGTCGTCGGGCAGCCCGGACGGGTGCTCGCCCCAGTCGGTCAGGTGGAAGACCGTGTGCGTGATGTCGTAGCCGATGTGGCCCTCCACGGTCCACGGCTCCGGGCGGTGGGCCAGCCAGGTGCGGGCCGCAGCCGCGTCCTCGGGCAGGCCGGGCGGGAGGCCGAAGCGGCGCTCCATGGCGGAGAGCCCGAGACGGCGGACCGGCAGCACCTCCAGCGTCTGCCGGCTGACGAGCCGGTGGTTGAGCTGGGCTGCGGCCTCGACCTGGGGGTGGCTGTAGCCGAGCTCCTTGAACGGTACGTAGACCTCGAAGGGCACCGGCGAGAGCGGTTCGCGGGTCTGTCCGTCGACGAGGCGGGCACCGGATCCGAGGAGTTCGTGCCAGGCGTGGTCCAGCAGTCTGCGCGCGGTCGCGGCCTGCTGCGAACCCGCGACGCCCTCGCGGAAGATGACCTTCCCGATGAGGGCCAGTTCGCCGAGCGGCTTGAACCGGTCCAGCATGCCGGTTTCGGGGTCCGGGTCGTCCTCCAGGCGGAAGCCGTCCCGGTGGGCGTACAGCCACTCCAGGGCGCGCGCTCCGACGTCGTGGATCTGCCGGACCGCCCCGGCCGTACCGGTGGTCGCCGTACCGGGGGTGGCCGTACCGGGGGTGGCTGTGCCGGTGGCCGTACCGGGGGTGGCCGTCCCGGCCGTGCCCGTGTCTGGGGTGCCCGTGCCGCCGCTGGCCGCACCGCCGCCCGCCGCACCGCTCGATGCCGTACCGCCGCTCCCCGTACCGCCCGGGAGCCCGTCACCGGGGCGGGACGCGTCGCCGTTCTCCGTCGGTCCGCCGTCGTTCATACGGCGCCTCCGTCCTGTCGGCCGGCCGGATCCGGCTGCTGTCCGGTGCGGCCGGGGGCCGCCGGGGCAGGATCAGGGCCGGGCTGCTGTCCGGTGCGGCCGGTGGCCGCGGCGGTGGCCGTACCGGTGGCCGTGGCCTGGTCCGCCGGCCCGCTCCGGGCCAGGGTCAGGGCTGCCGCGAAGGCCGTCACCAGCGTCGAGTGGTAGCAGTTCAGGAACTCGCGCGGGGCCTCCAGGACATCGGCTGATGCCTCGCCCCCCGGGCCGCCCTCCTGTTGCCCTCCCCCGCCCGGGACGAGCGGCGGGCCCGTCTCGGGGACGGCGCCCGTGCCGTCCTGGACGGCGGCCAGCACCGGCCAGAAGGTCTCCACCAGCGCCTGCGGCGGCGGTTCCGGCAGACAGGCGGCGACCGCGAGGAGCTCGCCGCCGAGGTCCCACTGGCCGTTCTCGAAACAGCCGTCGATCCACGCCGGGAGCCAGGTGCGGAGGTAGTCGGAGATGTCCCGGGGCATCAGCTGCGGCGCGTTGCCCCAGTCGGTGACGTGGAAGACCGCATGGGTCAGGGCGTACCCGGAGGCGCGCTCGAAGGTCCACGGCTCGGGCAGCGCGCCCAGCCAGGTCCGGCGCAGGACCGGCTCCGCCGCCGTGTGCGGGGGGACACCGATCCGCCGCTCGGAGTTGAGCAGCCCCAGTTCGCGGTTGGCGTGCTGCTCGGTGAAGGCCCAGCCCCGGGTGGCGGCGACGGCGGACACGAGGCGCTCGAAGCCCTCGTGGCGCAGGCCGTCTCCGGCGAAGGCCGCGTAGATCTCGAAGGGGTAGGTGGCGAACGGCTCGTTGCGCGCGATGTCGAGGAGCAGCCCGCCCTCGCGTACCTGCTCCCAGGCGAACCGTACGAGAGCGGCGGCCGTCGCATGGTGCGGGTCGCCGGGGTGCGTACGGCGGCTGACCGTGGTGCACAGCTGGGCCAGTTCGCCGAGGGGCTTCATGGTGCGGTTGACGTCGCTGTGCGGTTCGAGGACATCACCGGGGAGCACGAAGCCGGAGCGGTTCCCCCGCACCCAGTCCAGGGCGGCCCCCAGCGCACCACTCACAGGACCCGCGCCCGGGGCATCGACGTCAAGTCCGTTGCCCCGGGGCCGCGTTCGCGCTTGCGGGGCGGCCGTCACCGGGCCGGTCCAGACCGCGCCCCGAGTCCGGACCGCGCCCCGAGCATCAGTCCGGCCGCGCGCAGATGCAGTGCCACCCGGGGGTCCTGACCGCCCATGAGCTGGACGAAGTCCAGTCCTGCGGCCAGGCCGACGGTGTCGGGCACCCCGTCGAGCGTGGCCAGCCAACGGCCGGCCCCGGCCGCCTGGAGCCAGTCGCGGCGCCGCACGGCACGGACGAATCCGCGGGCCACGTCGACCGGCCGGCCGCTCGCGACGCGGTTGACGGCCGATGCGGAGGCTGGACGGGCGAGCGGGGCGAGCACGGAGAGCTGATGGGTGAACGCCTGCCAGGGCGCCTCTTCGAGCCACGCGGCGGTGGGCTCGGGCGCGGCGTCGCCGGTGCGGGGCGTACGGAGCGCCGACTCCATCGCCCAGTGGCTCCAGGCGGTCGCCGCCGGGGCGCCCGCACGCGGCGGGAAGTCGATCACGGCACGCTGCAGCACCGCCACGTCACCGGGGTGCGGATCGCGTCCGTACAGCAGGCTCGGCAGCAGCAGATCGGCTCCGATCACCCTGACCGCGGCGATCCCGGTCCTGTCGTCCTCGCCGATCCCGGCGGCGCCACAGACCGTGGAGAGGTGGGGGGGGGGGGGGGGGTGG
>NZ_JBHYWP010000082.1:15679-39164 GCF_042751845.1 Streptomyces sp. NPDC059398
GTCTTCGCTCTGCAGAGCGAAGACCACCTCGGACGCCAGGTCATGTACAGCCCCCGCGATGCGGGAGGTCGCACGTGACTGGTCCATGTGCGACTGCTTACGCCTTCTTCGGGCGCGGAGTCGGCGGCGAGAGCAGCAACGCACCCGACCCGCCGATCAGTGCCAGAGCCGCGCATTCACGCGAGTCGCGGAAGACGCCCTCGGCCTCGCCCGGGTTGAGTGCTGCTTCGACGTCCTCGTCGAGGTCCGTCGTCGCCAGGCGGTCGGTCACCGGTTCAGTGGAGTTCATGACGCTTCCCATCCTTATGGGGGGATTCGTTCCTTGCCCGTACAGTCAAACTCACGCGCGGGGAGCACGCAAAAGGAGCCAGGAATCCTGGTCCTCAAGGCTTCAATTGAACGGTGAACAGGGCGGGGATCCTGCTCTTCGCAGGAGGGACCACGGGGCGGGCGCACTGCCAAGGGGCTCCGGGGCCCGGTGAGGCGCAGCGCACACGACCCGGGGACTCCCCGATGTGTGGAAGAGCCGAACGGGGCAAGCCGTTCGGAGTGATACGAATCGGTTGCGTCGGACTGACAGTCGCTGCGGCTCTCGCCGCATGGGGAGCCGCAGGACAGATCTCGTGGTGGTGGCTGTTCGCGGCCGTGCCGCTCACTCTGACCGGGCTGCTCGGCGTGTGGGACCTGACCCAGCGCAGGCACACGGTGCTGCGCAACTACCCGGTCATCGGGCATGCCCGCTTCCTTCTGGAGGCTCTGCGGCCCGAGTTGCAGCAGTACTTCGTGGAACGGAACTACGACGGCCGCCCCTTCGACCGCGACACCCGGAGCATCGTCTACGAACGCGCGAAGGGCACCGCGGCCGAGGAGCCGTTCGGGACCGAGCGCGATGTCTACGCGACGGGTTACGAGTCCCTGGTGCCGTCGATGGCGCCCTGCCCGGTGCCGGAGACCCAGCCCCGGGTACGGATCGGCGGACCCGACTGCACCCGCCCGTACGACATGGCGCTGCTGAATGTGTCGGCGATGAGCTTCGGATCGCTGTCGGCCAACGCGGTCCTGGCGCTCAACGGCGGTGCGGCGGCGGGTGGTTTCGCCCATGACACCGGGGAGGGCGGCCTCTCCGCGTACCATCTGCGGCCGGGCGGCGACCTGGTCTGGGAGATCGGTACCGGATACTTCGGATGCCGCACCGACGACGGCGCCTTCAATCCGGCGGAGTTCGCCGACAAAGCGGCGCACGACCAGGTGAAGTGTGTGTCGCTCAAGCTGTCGCAGGGCGCCAAGCCGGGTATCGGCGGGGTACTGCCCGGCGCGAAGGTGAACGCCGAGATCGCCCGGGTGCGCGAGGTCCCGCAGGGCGAGACCGTCATCTCGCCCCCGTACCACCGGGCGTTCTCCACCCCACGCGAACTGGTCCGCTTCCTGGCGCGGATGCGGGAGCTGTCCGACGGGAAGCCCACCGGGTTCAAACTCTGCCCCGGCTCGCGCCGCCAGTTCCTCGCCGTGTGCAAGGCCATGCTGGAGGAGGGCATCACCCCGGACTTCATCATCGTCGACGGCGCCGAGGGCGGTACCGGCGCGGCCCCGCTGGAGTTCGCCGACCAGATCGGCACCCCGCTCACCGACGGCCTGATCGACGTACAGAACGCCCTGGTCGGCACCGGTCTGCGCGACCGGATCAGGATCGGGGCCAGCGGCAAGATCGCCACCGGCGCCGACCTGGTCAAACGTCTGCTGCAGGGCGCGGACTACGGCAACTCGGCGCGGGCGATGATGTTCGCGGTGGGGTGCATACAAGCGCAGCGCTGCCACACCAACACCTGTCCGACCGGTGTCACCACCCAGGACCCGAGACGCGCCCGCGCGCTGGACGTCGGGGACAAGACGCCCCGGGTCCAGCGTTTCCAGCACGCGACCGTGGCGAGCGCGCAGCAGATCATGGCCAGCATGGGGGTGGCGGACCCGGCGGATCTGCGGCCGCACATGCTGCGGCGCCGTATCGACCCGTTCACCGTGCGCTCGTACGCGGAGATGTACGAGTGGCTGGCCCCCGGGCAGTTGCTCGCCGACGCCCCCGAGTCCTGGGCCGCCGACTGGCACGCGGCCGACCCCGACCGCTTCACCGTCTGATCCGAGACCCCTCGGCCACCTCAGCTCTTCTCTCACCACTTCCGCACGTCCCAACCGGAGGCTTCCGTGACCCGTACCGTTGCCCGCGTCATCGTGGACGCACTGAGTGAACTCGACGTCCACCAGGTGTTCGGCGTCGTCGGGGACGCGCTCAACCCCGTGACCGAGGCCATCCGCACCACCGAGGGCGTGGAGTGGGTGGGCTGCCGCCATGAGGAGGCGGCCGCCTTCGCCGCGAGCGCCCAGTCCCAGCTGTCCGGCCGGCTCGGCGTCTGCATGGGCACCGTGGGCCCCGGCTCCGTCCATCTGCTGAACGGGCTGTACGACGCGGCCAAGAGCCGCACGCCGGTCCTGGTCATCGCGGGCCAGGTACCGCTGGCCGAGATCGGCAGCGACGCCTTCCAGGAGGTCGACAACGACGCCCTCTTCAGCGATGTGGCGGTCTTCCGGGCGACCGTCTCCTCACCCGACCAGCTGCCCCAGATGCTGGAGGCGGCCGTACGGAACGCCATCGGGCACAAGGGCGTCGCCGTGCTCACCGTGCCCGCCGACATCGGGGACCGGAAGCTGACCACGGACCGCGCGGCCCGCTTCCCGCTGAGCACCGCGGTGACCCGGCCCGACGAGTCGGCCACCCGCGACGCTGCCGGGCTGCTCGACCGGGCCGGGCGGGTCACCCTGCTCGTCGGCCAGGGTGCCCGCGCGTCCCGTGACGACGTACTGGCCCTGGCGGACCGGCTGGCCGCGCCGATGGTGCTCACGCTCAAGGCGAAGGAGGGCTTCGAGGGCCCGGACAACCCGTTCCAGGTCGGGCAGACCGGGCTGATCGGCAACCCAGCCGCGGCATCGGCCCTGCACAGCGCCGACACCCTGCTGCTTCTGGGTACGGACTTCCCGTACCGGGAGTGGTATCCGGAGGGCAAGTCCGTCATCCAGGTGGACACCGAGGCCACCCACATCGGGCGGCGCGTCCCGGTCGAGACCGGTCTGGTCGGGGATGTGGGCGCCACCGTGCGGGACCTGCTCAAGCACCTCGGCGACGGGGGCGGGCGCGACCGCGGTCATCTGGACCACGCGCGCAAGCACTTCGAGAGCTGGCGTGAGGACCAGGCCAGGCTCGCCGACCCGGAGCACGACAGGAAGGCGGTCGGGCGGGCCCGTTCGGCGCTGGACAATCCGGAGCACGGGATCCGTCCCGAGGCGCTGGCCGCCACGGTGGACCGGCTCGCGGCCGAGGACGCCGTCTTCACCTCCGACACCGGGATGGCCACCGTCTGGCTCTCGCGCTTCGTCGAGATGCGCAAGGCGCGGCGGCTGCTCGGCTCGTACAACCTGGGCTCGATGGCCAACGCCATGCCCCACGCACTCGGTGCGCAGTGCCTGGACCGCGGGCGGCAGGTGGTCGCCTTCTGCGGTGACGGCGGCCTGAGCATGCTGCTGGGCGATCTGATGACGTTGCGGAGCAATGAACTCCCGGTGAAACTCGTGGTGTTCGACAACCGCCGGCTCGGCATGGTCAAGCTGGAGCAGGAGCAGGCGGGGCTGCCCGAGTTCGGTACGGTGCTCGACAATCCGGACTTCGCCGCCGTCGCCACCGCGATGGGCATCACCGGGATCCGGGTGACCGATCCCGCCGATCTGGAGGACGCCGTACAGCGCGCCCTGGACACCCCGGGACCCGTCCTGCTGGATGTCCTGACGAACCCGGACGAGATCGCCGTCCCGGCCAAACCGACCGTCGAGCAGGGCCTGGGCTTCGCGGTGGCCAAGGTGAAGGAGATCGTCCGGGGGCACGGCGAGTAGCCGGTGAAGTGTGCCTTGTGACCCCATTCGGCAGCAGATGAACGGATACTGACGGGTAGTCATTTCGGGCGAACAGGGGCGCGTGCGAGAGACCTCAGCACTTGACGTGACGCTTGGTCCAGGCCAATATCCAATTGGTCTGGACCAAGCGCGTGGCGGCTCGGTCCCCTATCGGCACGCCAGGAAGGCCCGGCTGACCTTGCCCAGCACACCCAGCAGTGAACTGACGCATCTCGCCCTCAAGATCCTCCAGCCTGGCTTCAAGGGCACCGAGGCACCGGACTGGCTGCTCCGCCGGATCGGTGAGGGACTGTCCAGTGTCGTCCTCTTCTCGCGCAACATCGCCAACGCGGGGCAGTTGATCCGCCTCACCCGGCAGCTGCGCGCGGAGAACCCGGACCTCATCATCGCCATCGACGAGGAGGCCGGCGACGTCACCAGGATCGAGTCGCTGACCGGCAGCACCCGTCCGGGGAACCTGGCCCTCGGCGCGATCGACGACACGGAGCTGACCGAAGCGGTCGGCCGGGACATCGGCCACGAGCTGCGCTCGGCCGGCATCAGCCTGACCTACGCGCCCAGCGCCGACG
The DNA here is from genome assembly GCF_042751845.1 of Streptomyces sp. NPDC059398. Lineage (NCBI taxonomy): Bacteria > Bacillati > Actinomycetota > Actinomycetes > Kitasatosporales > Streptomycetaceae > Streptomyces > Streptomyces sp. NPDC059398. The sequence continues at coordinate 20,206 of NZ_JBHYWP010000082.1, forward strand.
TCAACTCGAACCCGGACAACCCGGTCATCGGGGTGCGGTCCTTCGGCTCGTCCCCGGATCTGGTGGCCCGGCACACCGGCGCCTGGATCCGCGGTCTGCAGTCCGCCGGAGTGGCGGGCTGCGCCAAGCACTTCCCCGGGCACGGCGACACCGCGGTCGACTCCCACCTCGGGCTGCCCCGCTACAACGCGACGGCCGATGAGATCAGGGAGCAGGCCCTCCCGCCGTTCCGGGCGGCCATGGAGAGCGGCGTACGGGCCGTCATGAGCGGCCATCTGCTCGTCCCGGCCTACGACGCCGACCTCCCCGCCACGCTGAGCCGGCGCCTCCTCGTCGACCTGCTCCGCACGGAGCTGGGCTTCGACGGCCTGGTCGTCACGGACGCCATCGAGATGGGGGCCGTCAGCGGCCTCTACGGCATCGACGGCGCCACCGTACGGGCGGTGGCGGGCGGCGCCGACGCGGTCTGCGTCGGCGGTGAGAGCGCCGACCCCGAGGTGGTCGACCTGCTGAGCGCGGCCCTGGTCTCCGCCGTCCACAACGGCGAACTGACCGAGGAACGGCTGCGGGAGGCGGTCACCCGGGTCGAGGTGTTCTCGGACTGGTCGAACGGCATCTACCACGCCGCACCGCCGCACCGGATCAAGTCGGACATCGGCTTCGTGGCCGCCCGGCGCGCGCTGCGTCTGACCACGGCGGACGGCGGCACCCTCCCGCTCGGTGCCGCGCCACACGTCGCGGAGCTCATCCCGACGATGAACCTCGCCATCGCCAAGGAGACCCCCTGGGGTGTCGCGGCCCCGCTGCGCGAGCGGCTGGCCGGTACGACATCGGTGGGGATCCACGAGGAGGACATGGCGGCGGACCCTGGCGTACTCGACCAGTACGTACTCGGTCCTGCCGCCGGACGGCCGCTGGTCGTCGTGGTCCGGGACGCCTACCGGCACACCTGGATGACGGACTCGCTCAAGCATCTGCTCAACGCCCGGCCGGACTCCGTCGTCATCGAGATGGGCCTGCCCGCATCGGAGATCCAGGGCGCGGTGCACATCGCGACCTACGGGGCGACCACCGCATCGGGTGTGGCGGCGGCCGAGGCACTGGCCGGCTGAGCAGCACACCGAGGGCCCGCACACCCCGGAACCCCTCAACCGCACCCGGCACGCCCGTACACCACCCGCACACCAACAGACCGCACACCCGCACCCCCGTACACCCACAGACCCCGGCACCCACCGCACCGCGGGACCGTCTCCCGCCGTGCGGTGCGGCCCGGAGAGCGCGCGCGGCAACGCCGCCGCAGCCGCCGCATTCACCCCGTTCACCGCATCCACCGCGTCCACCGCGGCGCGGATGAACTCCCGCCCCCCAGCCGCCGTCCCGCCGGACCCCCGGTCCGCCGACGGCACCCCCACGCGGCCGGGCCGCCCGCTGCGGCCCGCGCGTGACCGCGCCGCCTCGCCGGCCGCGCTCGATCCATCAGAACCAGCACATACGCACCTGGAGTGGTTGCATGTCGACGTCTGACCCCTATCTGCATCGAGCCGCATCGGACACCCCCTACTTCAGTACGGACGGGGAGATGTACCTGGCGCAGACACCGCTGCGGGACATCAAGAAGTCGCAGCCGCTGCGCGTGCTCTCGGATGAGGACTTCGCCTTCTGGCAGACGTACGGCTACATCGTCGTACCGGAGGCGATACCGGCCGCCGCGGCGAAGCGGCTGCTCGACTTCACCTGGGACTTCCAGGGCCTCGACCCGGAGCGCCCCGAGACCTGGTACGAGGACCGGGAGTTCCGCTCCGACCTGGACCGGGAGCTGCACATCTACGGTTTCGTGGAGGCGTACCACCACCAGCTCATCTGGGACAGCCGGCAGGCACAGCGTGTCTATGACGCGTTCGTCGACGTGTGGGACTGCGAGGAGCTGTGGGTCACCCTGGACCGGCTCAACCTGAACCCGCCGAACATCAAGAACCGTGACCGTGCGCTGATCGCGCCCACGGACAAGGGTTTCGACATCGAGCTGCACTGGGACGTCGACACCACACTCAGTGTGCTGCCCCAGCGCGTCCAGGGCATCATCGCGCTCAACGACACCGAGCCGGAGCGTGGCGGGTTCCAGTGCTCGCCCGAGCTGTTCCGGCAGTTCGACCGGTGGAAGATCGCGCAGCCCGCCGACCGGGACCCGATCAGGCCGGGCACCGACCGGGCCGAGTTCCCCGTCGTACAGCCGGAGCTGAAGGCGGGCGATCTGCTGATCTGGAACGGGCTGCTCGCCCACGGGGTCGCGCGCAACCTCTCGCAGAGCGGTGTCCGCGCCGTCCAGTACCTGTCGATGATGCCGGCCCTTGAATCCCACGAGGAGATGCGGAAGTCCCGGATCGATTCCTGGCGCACCCTCTCGACCCCGGACTGGAACAAGACGCTGGTCGGCGACGCGACCCAGCATGAATCCCTCAGGTACGGCCCCGCCGAACTGAGCGGCCTCGGCGCGAAGCTTCTGGGACTCGACACCTGGGGCGGCCGGAACGCAGAGCGGTCAACCGGAGAACTGACATGCACCGAATCTGTCTGACCCTTCCCACCAACAGGGCGTGCACGGGGACGATTTCGGCCCTGCGCGCCGAGGCCGAGTACGCGGCGGCGCACTTCGACGTCGAGGTGCGGCTGCTGATCCTGGACTCGTCGGACGAGAGCGACGTCGCGGAGCACGCGAAGGCCGCCGCCGAGCCCACCGGGACGCCGAAGGTCATCGTGCACCACCTGGACGAGACCGCGCAGCGCTCCCTGCTGCGCCGGTTCATCGCCCGTGCGGACGTCCCCAAGCCCGATCTGCTGCTCGACCTCATGCTGCCCCCGGAGGTCTCGTACGGCGCCTGCACCAACCGCGCCTTCCTGTTCGCCGCCGCGCTCGGCTGCGACTCGGTGCACCGAAGGGACTCGGACAGCACCTACCAGACGTGGGACGGCGAACCGGTGTTCCCCGTCCACCACGAGCTGATGTCGCTCGGCAAGCGCGCCGCAGACGCGGTGGGCGGCGTGTCCGACACACGTATCGAACCGGCCCAGGCGCAGCGGACGGTGTCCCTGGTGGGCAGCTCCTTCGTGGGCGAACTCTCCGTGGACATCGGCGAGATCCAGCAACTCGCCCCGTCCGTCTACCACGACGTCGTCAGCCTGTGGGCCCCTCGCGAGTGGGCCGACGAGGCGAAGGAGGAGCTGGTCGCCGAGGCGTTCAAGGGGGCGGGCACCGACCCGTTCACCGGCGACCACTCGACCGTCGGCCCGGTCGACCCCATGCGGGTGGACATGTGCAACATCAGCTTCCACCGCGAGGTGTACGAGAGCGTGCCGCTGCCGCCCGCGACCGACACCATCGGCAGCGACTACTTCCTGATGCATCTGGTGCACGACGCGGGGCTGCCCGGCGTCCTGCACAACCGGCACATCGTGAACTACTACACCGGGGAACGCCGCACCGACGCCGGGTTCATGGCGTACCAGCTGCGGCTGGTGAAGTTCTTCCTGTCGATGCTCTACTTCAACGCCGTGTACGGGCGGCTGGCCGAGGCCGGCGACACGCTGCTCGACGACCGGGTGCGGCTGCGCGCGGACACGGTGGCCGCACTCGTCAGGGAGAGCTGCTGGCTGGACCGGGAGGAGAACGAGGAGCGGCTGCGCAGCCTCGACCGCTCCTACCGGCAACTCGGCGGCAGATACGCCGAGTTCGCCGGTCTCCTGGCCGCACGCGGCGACCGGCTGCTCAACGAGGCCCAGCGGGACATGGAGGACTTCGCCCTGCTGATCGAGGCCTGGGAACCACTGATACGGGTGAGCAGGGAAGCGGGCATCGATGAGCAGTAGACACCTGGACACTCCCCGTCCGGACACCACCGGCCCGGACACCGACCACTCGGAGGCCGCCCGCCTCAAGAGCGCTCACCTCAGGAGCGCCCCGCTGAACCCCGCCCTGCACGAGGCGCTGGCGGCGGCTCCCGACGACCGGATCGTCTTCGACCTCGGCGGGATCCGGGACCAGTACACCGCGCTCACCTGGGAACTGCCGGGCGTGGACGTACGGTTCGCGATGAAGGCCTGCCCGGTGGACGAGGTGCTCGACTGTCTGGCCGGGCAGGGCGCCGGGTTCGACGCGGCCGGCCCCCAGGAGATCGAGCGGGCCATCAGGACCGGGGTACCGGTCGGCCGGATCCACTACGGCAACACCATCAAGTCCGACCGGAACATCGCCGACGCGCACCGGCTCGGCGTCCGGGACTTCGCCACGGACAGCGTGGAGGACGTGGCGGCCATCGCCGCCCACGCCCCCGGCGCGCGGGTGTTCTGCCGGCTTGCCACCAGCGGCGACGGCGCGCTCTGGGGGCTCAGCAAGAAGTTCGGCTGCTCGGGGACCGACGCCGTACGGGTGCTGGAGACGGCGCGGGCGGCGGGGCTGACACCTGCCGGTCTCTCCGTGCACGTCGGCTCCCAGCAGATGACGGCCGAGGCATGGGAGAGCGCCTTCGCGCGCCTCGCCTCCGTCCTGGTGGCCCTGCGGGAGCGGGGCATCCACCTGGACCACATCAACCTCGGCGGCGGGCTGCCCGCGCTCGGCTATCTCGACAGCCGGGGCAGACCGCTGGATCCGCCCCTGGACAAGATCTTCGCGGCGATCCGCGAGGGCATGCGGCAACTGCGCGCGGCCTCCGATTCCCCGCTGGACTTCGTCATGGAGCCGGGCCGCCATCTGGTCGCCGACCACGGCGCGATCCGGGCCCAGGTGGCGCGGCTGTCCACCCGGGAGCAGCTGGACGGCACCCGCCAGCACTGGCTGTACCTCAGCTGCGGCAAGTTCAACGGCCTGTACGAGATGGACCAGCTCCAGTACCGGCTGGTCTTCCCCTCCCACCCGGAGGCGGCCACCGTACCGGCCGTCGTCGCGGGGCCCACCTGCGACAGCGACGACGCCTACGCCCATCAGGACCGTCTCGTCCAGGTCCCCGAAGGCATCGCGTCGGGCGACCCGGTCTGGGTCCTCTCCTCCGGTGCCTACGCGACCAGTTACGCGACCCAGGGCTTCAACGGCTTCAGCCCGCTCCCCTACACGGTGGTCCGTGGCCTGCCGTCCGGCCCCGGGACACCCGGCGTGCGGGGGCCGGCCTCATGAGCCCGGACGTCCGGATACGGAACATCACCGCCGACGACTGGCAGGACATCGCGGAGCTGGAAGCGCGTACGTACACCGGGAGCGGGCTCTCCGAAGGCCGGGCCGCGCTGGAGTCCCGGGGCCGCCCGTCGCCGTCCACCTGCTTCGTACTGCACCACGACGAGCAGCCGGCGGGCTATCTGCTGGCGCTGCCCTACCCGCCGTTCCAGTACCCCGATCTGACCCGGTCCGAGGAGACCGTCTTCCACTCGCCCAATCTGCATCTGCACGATCTCGTCATCGACGAACGCCTGCGCGGCAGAGGGCTGGCGAAGCGTCTGCTGCACCACCTCACGGCGACCGCCCGGTCGAGGACCCACGAACGCATCTCCCTCGTCTCCGTCGCGGGCAGCGAGCCCTTCTGGTCGGCGAACGGATACGCGGCCCACCGCGATGTCGCGCTCCCGGGCAGTTACGGGGCGGACGCGGTGTACATGTCGAAGGCGGTATGAAGTGACCCACCACGACGTCGGAACCGGACCGCATCCGGTGGCCCCGGCCACCGGGGACCGGCGGGGGCCGCTCGATCTGATCCGCGCCCGCGACCCGTTCCGCCGGGCGCAGCTGGCGATCGCGGCGCTCTTCTGCTTCCTGGGCTTCCAGTACGGCACCTGGGCGTCCCGGTTGCCCACCCTCAAGTCGCAGCTCCAGCTGACCGAGGCACAGCTGGGCCTGCTGCTGATGGCCTGCGGGGCGGGCGCCGCGGTGTCCTTCCCCCTGGTCACCGTGTTGATGAGGCGGCTGGGCTCCCGCCGTCTCGCCTCCCTGTCCGCGCTCTGCCTCGGGCTGCTCCTGCTGGCCCTGTCCGTGGTGCCCAGCTATCCGGTCGCGGTGATCGTCGTGGGCTGCGACGGGATCGCCGTGGGCTGTCTGAACGTGGCGATGAACGCCCAGGGCGCCGCGCTCGAAACCGCGTACGGGCGTACGGCCATGGCGCGGCTGCACGCCACGTTCAGCGCCGGATCACTGGGAGCCGCGCTGCTGGCTTCCGGGGTGAACACGCTGACCACCTCGCTGGCCGCCCACTTCGGTGCGGCGGCCGTGGTCCTGCTGCTCCTGGTCGGGTTCGCCCAGACCGGGCTGCTCACGGAGGACCAGCGGCAGCCCGAATCCGCCGAGAAGTCCAGGAGCCGCCGCCGGCTGTCCGTACCGTCGCGTCTGACGCTGTGGATGGGGTGCGCGATGGCGTTCGGCACCGTGACCGAGGGCGCGATGAACGACTGGTCGGCGCTCTATATGAAGGACGTGCTCAGGGCAGCCGCCTCGGTGGCCCCGCTGGGCATCGCCGTCGTCTCGGTCATGATGGTGCTGGCCCGCGTCTTCGCCGACGGCTGGCGCACCCGCTGGGGCGACGGCCGGGTCGTGCTCGTCGGCAGTGTGCTGGCCGGCGCGGGGCTCGCCCTCGCCCTGCTGGTGGGCGGCGTGGTCCCGGCGCTCGTCGGGTTCGCCTGCGTCGGCCTGGGCGTGGCGGCCGTGACGCCCTGCGTGTACGTCGCCGCCGCCCGGCAGGGCTCGGAGGCGCTGGCTCTGGTCGCCGCGATGGGGACCGTGGGCCTGCTGGCCGGACCGGCGATGATCGGCTTCATCGCGAACGCCAGCAGCCTGGTGTGGGGCATGGGCGCCGTGGCCGCCGCCGCCCTCCTGGTCTCGGTCTGCGCCACCCGGATCCGCTGGGCCCCGGTGGCCGAGAACTGACCGTACGCCCCGAGCGCCCCGGCCCCGGGCGGCGGAACCTTTCGGAGGATCCGCCGGCCGGGGCCGCTGTGTCCGCTCTCCGGAGTCCGCGTCGTCACCGCGATCGCAGCCGTTCAGCGAACAGGACCAGAGCCGGGGCCGGGGCCTGGGCCTGGGCCTGGGCCTGGCGGTGGCATCTCGACCCGCGCGACCGGGATGCCCAGTTCATCCAGCCGTTCAACGGCCCAGGCCACGGCCTCTTCCAGATGGGGCGCCCGCACCGCGCAGGGGAAACGGGTGCCGTGCCGGTCCTCCTCCCAGCCGAGTTGCCCCCCGGCCAGGGCGTCCGCGTGATCGAAGCGGTCGGACTGCTCCTGCGTCGGCGCACCCTCGGGGTGCAGGACGAACGACCACTCACGCACACGTGGTGTGCCGTCGCGTGAATTCATCGATCCTCCTACCCTCGGTTCCTGGACTCGTGGGGGTGCTCCGCACCTTCGTGCCGGCCGTCTCGGCCTCCCACCCGGCCCGGCTCAGCCGGTGGGCAGCTTCTCGGACGGACAGGTGGAGAGGACCCGCTTCATCGCGTTCTTCTCGGCGTCCGTCACCCACAGCGCGTACTTCTTCTTCACCGCCACCTGCCGTGCGACATACCCGCACCGGGCCGGCTTGTACCCGGGCAGCCAGGTGGCCGTGTCACCGTCGCCCTTGCTGCGGTTGGTGGAGGAGTCGACGGCCAGAAGGTTCAGCGGGTCGTTGGCGAGAGCGGTCCGCTTTGTCCTGTCCCACTGCTGCGCGCCCTTCTGCCAGGCGTCGGAGAGTGCCACGACGTGGTCGATGTCGACCTTGCTGTGTCCGCGTACGAAGGAGATCGTCTTCCCGGTGTAGGGGTCCTTGACCAGCTTTCCCGACGCTATCTGGCAGTCCCCGCTCGTGTACCGGACGTCCCGCAGATCGCGCTTGAGTACGTCGTCCCGGGTCGGGCAGTGGTTGTGGTCGGTGTCCGTCCAGGCGCTGCCGAACTCCTTGCGGGCGTAACCGGTCTTGGGGGCACGCCCCTTGACGGTCAGGGCGTCGGCCGCGGCGAGCGCGGAGCCGTGCGCCGCCTTCCCGCCGGGCCCGGCGGGCGCCCCGGACGAGCCGAGGTCGTCGCTCTTGCAGCCGCCGACGGCGAGTGCGGCGACGACGGCCATGGCGGCGGGGAGGGCGGAGCGCGTACGTATCAAGGAGGGCCGTCCTGACGGGTAGGGGTTCGTGACCGCACCATCCTAGAGAGGCTGCCCCGGGCCGGCCCGCACGAAGGGGCGCGGTGCCCCCGCCTCACGACCCCAGGATCGACGCCAGGAACTCCCCGGTCCACGACAGGAGTTCACGCCCCACCACCGGCTTCCCGCCGATCTTCCCGGCCGTCGGGCGCGGGACCAGGATCTGGTGGGCCGCCGCCTTGATGACCGTACGAGGGTAGAGCCGCTTGAGCCGCAGTTCCTGAGACTCCCTCAGCTCCACTGGTGCGAAGCGGATGTTGGGCCCCTGGAGGACGATCTCGCCGACCCCGCAGGCCCGCGCCAGCATCCGCAGCCCCGCCACCAGGAGCAGGTTCTCGACCTGCTCGGGCAGCTTGCCGTACCGGTCGGTCAGCTCCTCGCGCACCGCCCTGATGTCCTCGTCCGTGGTGGCGGAGGCGATCGAGCGGTACGCCTGGAGACGCAGCCGCTCACCGGGCGCGTACTCGTGCGGGACGTGCGCGTCGACCGGCAGCTCGATCTTGACCTCCAGCGGCTGCTCCTCCTCGGCCTGCCCGTCGACCGCCGTACGGTAGTCCGCCACCGCCTCGCCGACCATCCGGATGTACAGGTCGAAGCCGACCCCCGCGATATGGCCGGACTGCTCGCCGCCGAGCATGTTGCCCGCCCCGCGGATCTCCAGGTCCTTCATCGCGACGTACATGCCCGCGCCCATCTCGGTGTGCTGGGCGATCGTCGCCAGCCGCTCGTGCGCGGTCTCCGTGAGCGGCTTCTCCGGCGGGTACAGGAAGTACGCGTACCCGCGGTCGCGGCCACGGCCGACCCGGCCGCGCAGCTGGTGCAGCTGCGAGAGGCCGAAGTTGTCACCGCGCTCCACGATCAGCGTGTTGGCGTTCGCGATGTCGATCCCGGACTCCACGATCGTCGTGGAGACCAGCACATCGAACTTCTTCTCCCAGAAGTCGACCACGACCTGTTCGAGCGCGCTCTCGCCCATCTGCCCGTGCGCGGTCTGGATACGCGCCTCCGGGACGATCTCCCGCAGCCGGGCGGCGGCGCGGTCGATCGAGTCGACCCGGTTGTGGATGTAGAAGACCTGCCCCTCGCGGAGCAGTTCGCGCCGGACGGCCGCGCCGATCTGCTTCTCCTCGTACGGGCCGACGAATGTCAGCACCGGGTGCCGCTCCTCCGGCGGCGTGGTGATGGTCGACATCTCGCGGATGCCGGTCACCGCCATTTCGAGCGTACGGGGGATGGGCGTCGCGGACATCGTCAGGACGTCGACGTTGGCGCGCAGCTTCTTCAGCTGCTCCTTGTGCTCGACACCGAACCGCTGCTCCTCGTCGACGATGACCAGGCCGAGGTCCTTGAACTTCGTCTCCGACGAGAAGAGCCGGTGGGTGCCGATGACCATGTCGACCGAGCCGTCCCGCAGCCCCTCCAGGGTGGCCTTCGCCTCGGTGTCCGACTGGAAACGGCTCAACGCCCGTACGACCACCGGGAACTGCGCGTACCGCTCGGTGAACGTACCGAAGTGCTGCTGTACGAGGAGGGTCGTCGGGACGAGTACGGCGACCTGCTTGCCGTCCTGGACGGCCTTGAACGCGGCGCGCACCGCGATCTCCGTCTTGCCGTACCCGACGTCGCCGCAGATCAGCCGGTCCATCGGGACCGTCTTCTCCATGTCCTCCTTGACCTCGGCGATCGTGGAGAGCTGGTCGGGCGTCTCCACGTACGGGAAGGCGTCCTCCAGCTCGCGCTGCCAGGGGGTGTCCTGCGCGAAGGAGTGCCCTGGCGCCGCCATCCGCGCCGAGTAGAGCTTGATCAGGTCCCCGGCGATCTCCTTGACGGCCTTCTTGGCGCGCGCCTTGGTCTTCGTCCAGTCCGAACCGCCGAGCCGGTGCAGCGTCGGGGCCTCACCGCCCACGTACTTGGTGACCTGCTCCAGCTGGTCGGTGGGGATGTACAGCCGGTCGCCGGGCTGGCCGCGCTTGGCGGGCGCGTACTCGACCAGGAGGTACTCACGCGTCGCGCCCTGCACCGTGCGCTGCACCATCTCGATGTAGCGGCCCACCCCGTGCTGCTCGTGGACGATGAAGTCGCCGGTCTCCAGCGTCAGCGGGTCGATGGACTTCCGCCGCCTGACCGGCATCCGGCCCAGGTCCTTCGATGCGGTCCGCTGCCCGGTGAGGTCGGTCTCGGAGAGCACCGCGAGCTTGATCGCCGGGTCGATGAACCCGTGGTCGACGGAGCCGCACGAGACATGCACGACCGAGGGCGTCAGCTCGGCCAGGTCGGCGTCGAGCCGGGCCGCGATGCCCTCGCCGCTCAGCACCTCGACCGTACGGCTCGCCGGGCCGTGCCCCTCCGTGAGATACACCGTGCGCCAGCCGTCCGCGATCCAGCCCTTGGTGTCGGCGAGGGCGCGCGCGGTGTCGCCGCGGTAGGTCTCCGGGGCGTGCATCCCCAGCTTGATGGTGTCGTCCGCGATCTCCTCGTCCGCGGCGAACGGGCTCACCGTCCACCACATCATGCCCAGCTCACTGGCCCGGTCGCGGACGTCCGCGATGCCCCGCAGCGAGGCGGCGCCCACATCGATGGGCGCGTCCCCGCCGCCCGCGGTCGCCGCCCACGACGCCTGGAGGAACTCCTGCGAGGTCGCCACCAGGTCGGCCGCCCGGCTGCGGACCCGCTCCGGGTCGCAGACCACGGCCATCGCACCGGCGGGCAGCACATCGAGCAGCAGCTCCATGTCGTCGACGAGGACCGGGGCCAGCGACTCCATTCCCTCGACCGCGATCCCCTCGGCGATCTTGTCGAGCAGCTCGCCCAGCTCGGGGTGGGCCAGCGCCAGGGCCGCCGCCCGCTCCCGTACGTCGTCGGTCAGCAGCAGCTCACGGCAGGGCGGCGCCCACAGCCCGTGCTCGGCGATCTCCAGGGAGCGCTGGTCGGCGACCTTGAAGTAACGGATCTCCTCGACCTCGTCACCCCAGAACTCCACCCGCAGCGGGTGCTCCTCGGTCGGCGGGAACACATCGAGGATGCCGCCCCTGACGGCGAACTCACCGCGCTTCTCGACCAGTTCCACCCGCGCGTACGCGGCGGCGGCCAGCGCCTCGGTGATCTCCGGCAGATCCGCGGACGAACCCGTCCGCAGCGACACGGGCTCCAGGTCGCCGAGCCCCTTGACCTGCGGCTGGAGCACGGACCTGATCGGTGCGACGACCACGCTGACCGGGCCCGCGGACGGGTCGTCGGCGCGCGGGTGCGCCAGCCTGCGCAGCACCGCGATCCGCCGCCCCACCGTGTCGGAGCGGGGCGAGAGCCGCTCGTGCGGCAGCGTCTCCCAGGACGGGTACTCCACCACCGTGTCCTCCTGGTCCGCCGGGAGGAACGAACGCAGCGCGGCGGCCAGGTCCTCGGCCTCACGGCCGGTCGCGGTCACCGCGAGGACCGTGCGGCGGGTCTCGCGCGCCAGCGCGGCGACGGCGAAGGGCCGGGCGGCGGGCGGGCCGACCAGATCGACATGCATCCGGTGCCCGTCACCGGCGGCCTTCACCGCTTCGGCGAGCGCGGGATCCGAAATGGCGGCATCGAGCAGACCGTGCAGGCTCATGAAGAACGCTTTCCGTCCGGTGGATCCGGAGATCAGATGGTGGCGGGCAGGGGCGGGGCAGGAATCGTACGGGGGTGGTGCGAGGGTCGTGCGCGGGTGGTGCGGGGGTCGTAAGGGGTGGTACGGGGGTGGGGCTGGTGGTGCGCAGTGCAACGCGAAGGGCCCGACACGTCTCACGGGCCGGGGGCTCTCCAGCGTACGACTTCACGAAGAAGTCGGCGTCCCCTGTCAACCGGACCGGCCTTCTCGTCGTATTCATCCATGAGACCCGAATGAGATCTGTCCACGCCTGGGAGCCGCATGACCGTCGAGGAGTTCGAGGAGTTCTACGCTCACTCCGCGAAACAGCTGGTGGGACAGGTGTACCTGATGACCGGCGATCTCCACGAGGCCCAGGACGTGGTGCAGGAGGCTTTCGTACGGGCCTGGGGCCGGCGCTCCGCGCTCTACCGGGACGCCGGGCCCGAGGCGTGGATACGGACTGTGGCGTGGCGGCTCGCCGTGAGCCGGTGGCGCAGGCGGGGCCGGAGCGCCGACGCCTGGCGCCGCCACAGCGACACCCGCCCCGCGACGGTCCCCGAGCCCGATCCGGGCACCGTCGCGATGGTCTCGGCGCTGCGGCAGCTGACCGAGCGGCAGCGGCGGGTGGCGGTCCTGCACTACGTGTGCGATCTCACCGTCGAGCAGGTGGCCGCGGAGACGGGGATAGCGGCGGGGACCGTCAAGACCCATCTCTCCCGCGCCCGCGCCTCGCTCGCGCCGCATCTCTCCGAGGAGGAGCACGGTGTCTGAGACCGAGTACCAGCCCGCGTACGAGAACGGACCCCGCCGCGGACCCGCCGCCGGCGCGGCCGGGCACGGAGCCTCCTCCGGGGAGTCCCGCGGATCCGCCTCCGGGGGCTTCCCCGGATCGCACGGGGCCTCTGGGGCCTCCGGGGCCCCCGGATCGCACGGGGCCCCCGGGGCCTCCGGGGACTCCGGGGACCCCAGCGGATACCCCTCCGCGGCCGATGACGCGTCCGGTCACGGTCACCGTCACGGCTCCGACGACGCCCTGTCACGCGCGATGAAGCAGGCCGCCGAGTCCGCGGGCCGCAGTGCGGTGCCCCCGCCGGCCGCGTACGTCTCGGCGCGGGGCGCCAGACGCAGGCGCCGGGTCCTGGCGTCGGCCGCGGCCGCCACCGTGTGTGTCCTGGCGAGCGGCGCGGTGGCGGTCCTGCTGCAATTCCAGCCCGCCGCTCCCGCGCTGCCCGCCGCGCCGCCGAGCCCCCGGCACTCCGGAACCGGCGAACGGCCGGGCCCGCCGGTGAGGTCGGACCCGGCCTCACCGCCCCCCGCCTCATCCTCGGACACCGCCCCGTCCGGTTCCGCTTCCCAGGGATCCCCGTCCGGCGCGGCGGACAGCACCCCCACCGCACCGGCCACCACACCCCAGTGGACACCTCCGCCGGACTGACGGCGGGCGGGTGACGGGCGGGTGACGGGCGTCCGGACCCGGCGGACACGACTCAGCCCCGGCAGACGCGCCTGGCGTCCACCGGGGCTGAATCCCCCCGTTCCCCCGTGCTCCCCCGATCACGGGGCCCGGCCCCGGCCGCCCCGGACAGGGCCGGAACGGTGGCCGTAGCCGTAGCCGTAGCCGGCGCCGCAGCCGCCACCCGGGACCGGAAGGATCCCGGCGAGGGCGGACCGCACCGGCCGGCCGGTCAGTGGGTCACTCGGTCGCGATCGCGTTCAGTACGTTCATCCGGCCCGCCCGGAACGCCGGGATCAGAGCCGCGAACAGGCCCACGAACGCCGAGGCGATGAAGACCGTGATGATCGTGGACCACGGGATCTCCAGGACCCCCATGCCCTTGAGGGCGAGGATCCGCTGCGCCGACGTGCCCCAGCCCATCCCGAGCGCCAGCCCGAGCAGCGCACCGAAGAGCGCGATGACCACCGACTCCAGCCTGATCATCCGGCGCAGCTGCCGGCGCGAGAGCCCGATCGCCCGCATCAGGCCGATCTCCCTGGTCCGCTCGACGACCGACAGGGCCAGCGTGTTCACCACACCGAGCACCGCGACGATGATCGCCAGCGCCAGCAGCGCGTACACGATGTTGAGCAGCTGCCCGATCTGGTCCTTCAGCTCCTGTTTGAAGTCGGTCTGGTCCTCGACCTTGTACTGCGGGTACGCGGCCAGCGACTTCTTCAGCCCGGCGTAGGCGGTCTTCTCCTGACCGTCCTTGGCCTTGGCGAACATGATGACGTTCGGCGGCATCTTGGCGGCGGGCACGTACTGCGCGGCGGTGGTGATGTTCAGATACATCGCCCCCTTGTCGACGTTCGTGTCGTCGGAGGTGATCGCCGCGATCTTCAGCTTCGCCGTCCGCCCGCTCTTGAACGCCACGGACATGGTGTCGCCGACCTTGATGTGGTGCTTCTTGGCGAAGGCGTCGCCCACGGACATGGCGTCCTTGCCGTACGCCGCCGAGAGGTGGCCCGAGACGGTCTCGCGCCGCAGGTCCTGGGCGTACGTCGGGTCGGCCGCGACGACCGGCTGGTCCACGCTCTTCCCGTCGGGCCCCGTCAGCTTCGTGTCGATGGCCTTGTAGTTGGTGACGTGCTCGATGCCCGGCGCCGCTTCGAGTGCCTTCTGCGCCTGCGGCACGATCAGCTGGCCGCTGCCGCTCTGCACGATGAAGTCCGCACCGACCGACTTGTCCAGCTCGTCGGTGGCCGAAGCGACCATCGACGAGCCGACGACCGACAGACAGGCGACCAGGGCGAGCCCGATCATCAGCGCGGCGCCCGTCGCTCCCGTACGGCGCGGGTTGCGCAGGGCGTTGCGCTCGGCCATCCGCCCGACCGGGCCGAAGATCCGCAGCACGACGGAGCTGATCGCCCGGACCACCACACCCGCGAGCAGCGGGCCGATGACCACGAAGCCGATGAGCGTGAGCACCACACCGATCCCGAGATAGAGCGAACCCTGGGTCGACTTGTCCGCGGCCGCCGCACCGAGCAGGGCCGCCGCACCGCCGACGGTCAGCACCAGGCCGATCGCCGCCCTGATCCGTCCGGTGCTGCCGTCGGCGGGCATACCGGAGTCCCGCAGCGCGGCCATCGGGGAGATCTTCCCGGCCCGGCGGGCCGGGATGTACGCGGCGACGACCGTCACGATGACACCGAGCAGCACACCGGCGGCCGGCGTCGTCCACTTGACCGTCAGGTCCTGCGTGGACAGGTCCATGCCCACGGCGCTCATCACCCGCATCAGCCCGACCGCGAGACCGATACCCGCGCCGACCCCGAGCACCGAGCCGAACACACCGAGCAGCAGCGCCTCGATCAGCACCGAGCGGTTGACCTGCTTGCGGCTGGAGCCGAGGGCCCGCATCAGGCCGATCTCGCGGGTGCGCTGGGCGACCAGCATCGAGAAGGTGTTGATGATCAGGAAGATGCCCACGAGGAAGGCGATCCCGGCGAAGCCGAGCATCGCGTACTTCATGACGTCGAGGACCGAGCCGACCTCCGAGCGGTTGGCGTCGGCGTTCTCCTTCTTCGTCTCGAACTTGTACGGACCGGGCAGCGCCGCCCGCACGTCCTTCTTCAACTGCACATCGCTCACACCGGACTTGGCGTAGACGGAGATGTTCGTGAAGAGGTCCGGGCCGCCCAGCAGCTCCCGCTGCGCGGTGGCGGTGTCGAGGTAGACGACGGCCGCACCGGGGTTGGTCACCTCGAAGGTGGCGATACCGGAGATCCGGCCCTTGATGTCACCGCTGACCGAGATCGTGCGCAGCTCGTCGCCCAGTGCGAGGTGGTGCTTCTTCGCGGTGTCCGCGTCGACCATCACCTCGGTGGGGCCGCGCGGGGCGTGGCCGGAGGTGATCTTCATCGACTTGGTCTCTTTGGCCGTCCAGTTGCTGGCGATCGTCGGGGCGCCGTTGCTGGAGCCCATGTCCTTGTTGTGGCTGTCGACGACCGTCACGCTGGAGCTGCTGACCCCGGCCTGCACGGACCGTACGCCCTCGGCCTTGGCGACCCTGCGCACCACGGAGGCGGGCAGGGAGTCCGGCTTGCCGTTCTGGGTGCCACCGGAACCCTTGACGGGCTTGGGGCTGACCGTGACATCCGCGGCGGTGGCCGCGAAGAGCTTGTCGAACGTGGTGTTCATGGTGTCGGTGAAGACCAGCGTGCCGCATACGAAGCCGACCGAGAGCAGGACCGCGACGGCGGAGAGCGCCATCCGCCCCTTGTGCGCGAAGAAGTTGCGCATCGAGGTCTTCCAGACGGTCATGAGGTCCGCCCGCGCGCGTCGAAGTCCTTCATACGGTCGAGGACCTGCTCGGCGGTCGGGCTGTTCATCTCGTCCACGATCCTGCCGTCCGCAAGGTAGAGCACCCGGTCCGCGTACGCGGCAGCCACCGGGTCGTGCGTCACCATCACGATGGTCTGGCCCAGTTCGGAGACCGACTTGCGCAGGAAGCCGAGCACCTCGGCTCCCGCCCGCGAGTCGAGGTTCCCGGTCGGCTCGTCCCCGAAGATGATCTCGGGCTGCGCGGCCAGGGCGCGCGCCACGGCGACCCGCTGCTGCTGCCCGCCGGAGAGCTGCGTCGGCCGGTGCTTGAGCCGGTCCGCGAGACCCACGGTCTCCACCACCTGTTGCAGCCACTGCTCGTCCGGTTTGCGCCCGGCGATGTCCATCGGCAGCGTGATGTTCTCGATGGCGTTGAGCGTGGGCAGCAGATTGAACGCCTGGAAGATGAAGCCGATACGGTCCCGGCGCAGCTGGGTGAGCTTCTTGTCCTTGAGCCCGGTGATCTCGGTCTCGTCGAGGTAGATCTCCCCCTCGCTCACCGTGTCGAGTCCGGCGAGGCAGTGCATCAGCGTCGACTTGCCGGAGCCCGACGGCCCCATGATCGCGGTGAACTGCCCCCGGGCGATGTCCACATCGACATGGTCCAGCGCCACGACCCGGGTCTCGTCCGCCCCGTACGCCTTGACGACCTGCCGGGCTCGCGCGGCAACGGCCGTACGCCCTCCAGTACCCCCGTGCCTGGGAGTGGTCACAGCCGTTGTCACGGTGAAATCTCCTATGTCGTTCCTGCCCTGCTGGTCAGCAGGCATGGTCGAAGTCTGTCGATCCGCGAAGCCCCGCACACTGGTGCACGTATCCGCATCCGCCGTGGGGTTTCCCCCACCCCTCCGGTGCGGGCGCCCCCAGGCTCTGGCCGGCCGGCCGGCCAGACCCTAGAAGGCTAGGGACCGGCCCGGCCCCCCACCTCCTCCGGCCGGACGAACCCACCCCGGCCCCGCGTAGGGGGCGCTCCCTAGGGGGTCCGCACTCCGGGGCGGGCCCTGTCTCAGGGAGGGCGACACCTGAGAGGCGGCCCACGACGCACAATCTGACACTTCGACAGGAAAGGTGTACGGGGCGGACGGCCGCGCGGCTGCCGGCCTCAACCCCGCTCGGAGCAGGCCACGTTGGCCTGGAGAAGGACGCGAAGAACACTTGGCGCATCCCCGCAACATAGGCGTTGGCCGATCTCGGCAACACCCGGTCACGACAGATCCCAAGGAAATTGATGACCAACTCCGGGTCACCCCGGAGTTGCTTCTTCCGGCCCGGGGCCACCCGGCCGGAAAGGCACCGGGAAGGACCGCGGAGAGAGCTGTGGGAAGGCTGTGGGAAGGGTCTCGACGAGCTGTGGAAAAGCTGTGGGACGGGCCTCGGGAAGACCACGGGGAAGGCCCTGCCCGAGAGCAGTCCTGGCGGTGCCGATCGGTGGTGCCGCAGCGGCGCGGCCTGCGGACTCCTCCCCCGCCCCGGCCGACTTCGGGCCGTCCCCTCCACCCGGCGGAGAGGACGGCCCGGCAACGGCCCGGTGGTCATCGGCAGGACCGGAACCGGCCCCGCGAAAAGCGCGCGGCCCACCGAGGGGGGCGGCCCGGCGGTCGGCGGCCCTCGGTCACCGGCACACCGGGGGCGGCCCGGCGTTCAACTGCCGTCAGCGGCCGGGGTACCGAGACCGCCCGATGTTCAACTGCCGTCGGTCGCCGGGGTGCGTCCCGTCAGTGAGGCCAGGCTGCTCTTCACATGCGACATATGCGCCCGCAACTCCTCCTGCGCCTCGCCGTTCTCGCGCAGCACCCGCTCCGTCTCACGTTCCGTACGGTCCGCACGGACCCGCGCGTGCGCGATCAGCTCCGCGGCCCGTGCGTCCGCGTCCTCCTGGCTGTGCCGCGCCGACTCCTCCGCCGCCGACAGCGTCCGGTGCGCCTCCGCGAGGCGGGCCTCGGCCCGGGTGATCAGTTCCGTATGCCGGGTGTCGAACTCGTCGTCCCTGGCGGCCAGTTCACGCTGAGCCGCCTCGGCCCGCTCGCCGTGCCCCTGCTCCAGCTCCGCCAGCGCCGCCGCCGTACGTTCCCGCATCTCCCGCAGCACACCCAGCGACTCACCGCGCCACTGCTTCGCGTCCTTGCGCGAAGCGACCCGCAGCCCGTCCGACTCACCCTGCGCGGCGGCCAGCACCTCCCGGGCGTGCGCCTCCGCCGCGGCCAGCACCGCGTCCGCGTCCGTACGCGCCGCCTCCCGCAGCCCCCGCTCCGCCGCGCCCGCCTCGTCATGGAGCCGCTGCGCCGCCGCCAGAGCGTCGGCGCGCAGCTCGGCGGCCTCCTCTGTGACCAGCGCGATCAGTGTCCTGGCCCGCTCGCCCAGCGTCTCGTACGTCTGCGGGGCCAGCCCGGCCACCTGCTCGGCCAGCGCCGCGGACGCGGCCTCCATCTCCTTCATGAGGACGGTCAGCCGCGCCGCACGCTCCCAGGCCCCGTCGCGGTCGTCAGAGAGTTCCGCGACGAACCGGTCGACCTGCTCCGGCCGGTAACCACGGCCCCGCACACCCGTGAAGCCATGAGGTGACACCGCTGCTGAACTCATCCGTCAAGCCCCTCTTCGAACACGATGCGCGACGGGTCGCCCCACGCGGCCCGGCGCACATCTTGGTAGATCATGGCGAAGTGCCCATACCGCGACACTCCGCCCATCCCATCCACCCAGGATGCGCCACCCGGCGCGGGAAGTCGGCATCAGCGTCCGGGACGGCTGATTTCAGCCCCCGCACCGGGGGCACCGGCACCTCGCACGGACCCGCGGAGCCCGACCCGTACTGCCGGAGACACCTCCCCGTACGACCCGCGTACGCCCATACGGCAGAGGCGCCCGGCCGCGGAT